>DURJ01000092.1 GCA_012837285.1 Bacillota bacterium | reverse complement strand
CCGGCAGGCAGTTGAGAAGGGCGATGCTGGGGTCTGCGGTCTGTTGCCAAGTGGCCATAACCGTGTTATAATGCGGGTAACAATACAAAGGTGAAGACGAGGACAAGCAGCTTCCTGGAGTCTGTTCAGAGAGCCGGCGGCAGGTGCAAGCCGGTCGTACCAGGAAGTGAAATTACACCTCGGAACCGCAGACTGAAATTAGTAGGTTGTGCCGGTACCCGCCGTTATCGGGAATTGTTGAGTGGCTGCTATCGGCAGCAACAAGGGTGGTACCGCGTGAAGGAAGTCTTCTCGTCCCATGATGAGAGGGCTTTATTAATTTTAGCACCAACTTGAAAGGGGTTTAGAACAATGACATTGAATGAACAAATGGATGTTTTTTTGCGAGGAACGGCCGAAATAATTTCACCGGAAGAACTACGCGAGAAGATACGACGAGCCGATCTAGAAGATCGCGCCCTACGTATTAAGCTTGGTGTGGATCCTTCCGCCCCTGAAATCCATCTCGGCCACACGGTGCCCTTGCGCAAGCTGTACCAATTGCAAAAAATAGGCCATCAAATAATTTTTCTGGTGGGAGACTTTACCGGCCGAATAGGTGACCCCAGCGGCCGTTCCGAAACCAGGAAACAACTTACCGAAGAGCAGATAGCCATCAACGCCAAAACTTATACCGATCAAGTATTCAAAATACTAGATCCCAAAAAAACCGTGATCGAGTATAACAGTCGTTGGTTAGGTGCGCTTACTTTTGCTGAGGTAATACAGCTGGCTGCTAAAACAACTGTAGCCCGGATCCTGGAGCGCGATGAATTTGCCACTCGGTTTGCGGAAAACCGACCCATAGGGCTCCATGAGTTTCTTTATCCTTTAATGCAAGGTTACGACTCAGTAGCCTTAAAAGCAGATGTAGAGCTCGGTGGAACCGACCAAAAGTTCAACCTTCTAATGGGTAGACAACTACAGCGCGACTTTGGTCAAGAACCTCAGATTTGTCTGATGTTACCTATCCTGGAAGGTATCGACGGTAGTCAGAAGATGAGTAAGAGCCTCGGTAACTACATCGGTATCGATGAGTCCCCGATGGAAATGTACGGTAAGACCATGTCTATTCCCGATGAGCTAATGCTCAAGTACTATGAACTAGTCACCGACGTACCTTTGGCAGAAATCAGGAGCATCAAGTTGGCCCTTGAAGCCGGGAGTCTCCATCCGCGCGATGCCAAAATGCGCCTCGCTCGAGAAATAGTTGCCCTGTACCATGGTGAAGCAGCAGCTGAATCGGCGGAAGAATCGTTTAAAGCGGTGTTTCAACAGGGTGATATTCCGGACGATATACCTGAGCTCTTGCTATCACCGGAGCTGTTGGATGAAAAAGGGTGTGTGTGGATTGTCCGGATGCTTACAGATCTGGAACTCTGCTCTTCCAGCAGTGAAGCCCGGCGGCTGATCGATCAAGGTGCTGTAAGCATTGACCACATTAAACAAGAAGATACTGAAGCTATTATTAAGGTGCGCAAAGGCATGTTGGTACGCGTCGGAAAAAGACGGTTTGCACGATTGGCCTAGACTAATAGCTTAGACACCATTCCTTACCCCTTTCATAGACTGTAGGAGGGGGTGAAGATAATGGGATGGGGCCGGCGCAACCGAGAGCCTGTGTTTGCCCTAGCTCTGGTAATACTGGTGTTGTTCATAGGAACTTTCTTAGTTGTTGAACGCAACATTAGACCGACGTTAATGGCTCTGGCGGAAGCCAAGGCAAAGATACTGGCAGTTCAGGCCATCAACTCGGCTGTAAATCAAGAGATTGTGGATACAGTGAGATACCAGGATTTGATTGCTATCCACAAAGATACTCGCGGCAGAGTAGTCCTAATGCAGCCTAACACCGTGGAGATATCTCGTTTGGCAGCTAAGACCACTGGCTTCATCCAGGAACGGCTAGAAGCACTGGAAAGCCAAGAGGTTAGTATCCCTGTGGGACAAGTGTTCGGCAGTGCATTACTAGCTAATGTGGGACCACGCATTAAAGTCTCCATAGTGCCCTTGGGTACGGTAAGCGTAAAACTCGGCAGTGACTTCAAAGACGCCGGCATCAACCAAACGCTGCACCAGCTCTTCTTAGAAATCCAGGCTGATGTCCAAGTTGTGATCCCCTTGGTTCGAACCACTACCTGTGTTTCTACCTCGGTGCCGCTGGCCCAAACAGTGATTGTCGGGGAAGTTCCACAGCAGTATTGGCAACTGTATCGGCCGGACGGACAGCGATAAAACAGCCTTCGGGCCTACCAGAGGTTGCCCTTGCCAGTGACGCCAAAGCATGTTATACTGCAAACGGATGCCATAGCTGAGGCAGGCACACTACTAAGGTGCAGGAGTCGGGAAGAGTGGGTTTTAGCCCACTCTTTACTGTTAATACTAAGAATTACCCAGTCATGTTTAAACGCAAAACAGGTATTGGTTCCCAGGCAGTAACCAACATATGTGTACATGGCAAGTACAACAAGTAAGGGAGGAGTGCCGGTGAGCACGGTAACTCAGAGTGTAAACGGACTGATCGAACCTATAGTTGCCGAAGAGGGCCTGGAACTGGTGGACGTGACCTTTACTAAAGAAGCTGGTCGTTTTTTTCTGCGAGTGTTTATTGATAAACCAGGTGGTGTTAGCACTGATGATTGCGAACGTCTAAGTACAAGGTTAAGTATGTTGTTGGATGAGCATGACCCCATATCCCAATCCTATTTCCTCGAAGTGTCGTCACCAGGTATAGACCGCCCACTTAAGCACGACGCTGATTTTGAGCGGTTCAAAGGTCAGAGGGTAAGGATCAACACATTTGCTCCAATTGAGGGGCGTCGTCGTCTAACCGGAATCCTGCTGGGCCTAAGAGATGAGCAGATACAACTGGATCTAGGTAAAGAAGGTTCTATTTCGATCCCCCGCAAGGATATTGCCCAAGCACGGTTGGCAGCTGAAGTTAACTGGGAGGGAATAAAGTGAACCGTGAATTTCTCGAAGCCTTAAACGAGCTGGAAAAGGAGCGCGGCATCAAAAAGGAGATTATTCTCGAAGCCTTGGAAGCCGCACTGGTATCGGCTTACAAGAAAAACTTCTCTTCCGCCCAGAACGTCCGAGTGGAAATCAATCGTGGAACAGGGGAAGTCAAAGTTTTTGCCCGTAAGATAGTGGTGCCGGAAGTGGAAGACTCGCGCCTGGAGGTACCACTAGAAGAAGCCAAGTTGCTCGATCCTCGTTATGAAATAGAAGACCTAATCGAATTTGAAGTGACTCCGCGTGACTTCGGCCGCATTGCTGCTCAAAATGCGAAGCAGGTGGTTGTCCAGCGCATCAGAGAAGCGGAACGAAGTATTATCTTTGAAGAGTTTGCCGACCGCGAAGGCGATATTGTCACTGGCCTGATACAGCGATTTGAGCAAAGAAATTTTATGGTAGACCTTGGCCGGGCAGAAGCCGTCTTACCTGCCGGAGAACAGATGCCAAATGATACCTACCGGGCAGGGGAAAGGATAAAGGCTTACGTGCTTGAAGTCAATCGCACTACCAAGGGTCCTCAGATCCTGTTATCCCGCACTCACCCCGGATTTCTTAAACGTCTGTTCGAACTGGAAGTACCCGAAATTCATGACGGTACAGTGGAAATAAAGGCTATTGCCCGCGAAGCCGGATTGCGCTCAAAAATGGCTGTATGGGCACGTGATCCCAACGTGGATCCTGTAGGAGCCTGTGTCGGGCCGCGAGGATTTAGGGTTCAGTCTGTGGTAAACGAGCTCAAAGGCGAAAAAATTGATATTATTAAGTGGAGCAGTGTTCCGGAAGAATTCATTGCTAGCAGCCTTAGCCCAGCCAAGGTAATTCATGTTTATCTAACCGAAGATGACCGGGTAGCGCGGGTAATTGTGCCGGAAAACCAGCTTTCTTTGGCTATAGGCAAGGAAGGGCAAAATGCCCGTTTGGCAGCAAAGTTGACCGGCTGGAAAATCGACATTAAGAGCGCTATTGAGGAAGAAGACGGCGGTGAGCAGGTCGAGTCCGAATCCGCAGTTGACGGGGTGGAGGTGCATGAAAAAGAATGAAGCCGCGTCGGGTACCAATGCGCATGTGTGTTGGTTGCCGGGAGATGCAACCGAAAAAAGAACTTCTACGGGTAGTTCGCACTCCAGACGGCAAACTAGAGGTGGATCGGACCGGCAAGAAATCAGGTCGGGGAGCCTATATTTGCCCTCGTCGCCGTTGTCTGGATGCAGCCCTCAAGGGGAAGCGATTACAGAAAGCATTGGCGATGGATCTTTCTGCGGAAATAATCCGAGAATTAGAAGATCGACTGGTGGAGATTTAGTTTCTATGTTAGGCTTAATTGGGTTGGCCCGCAAGGCCGGCAAACTTGTTATCGGTGAGCAGGCTGTACTGAAAGCACTACAGCTGTCGCAGGTGCGTTTGTTGCTGTTGGCAGTAGACGGCAGTAATCGTAAAAGACGAATTTTTGCCGCTCACGCCGAAGCTCACAGTATTCCCCTGATAGAGTGGGCAACTAAAACCCAGTTGGGTAGCCAGTTAGGGAAGCAGCAAGTGGCCGTGGCAGCTATTATCGATCCGTCATTAGCGCAAGCCGTGTGGCGTAAATGGGAGGACATGGGGAATCAAAAACTACGGGGGTGACCAAATGGGCAAACTGCGTATATACGAATTGGCCAAACAACTCAAAATCACAAGCAAAGAGCTTATTGAACTCTTGACTGAAATGGGGATTAAAGTAAAGAACCACATGAGCACGTTGGACAACGCTACTGTAAAACGGGTTTTGGCAAGCCTTGGTGAAAGCGAGCCGGTACCTGACCCCGAACCACACCTGGAGACAGAGGCAGAGGAACCGGTTAGAAAAACTGGTGGGAAGATCAAAGACAAGGGGCGCAAAAGCAGCACCAAACGGCGCGGGAAAAAGAGCAGTCGCTTTGAAGACACGCGGCGTGCCAGCCGCGATAGCAGACAGGTTGCTACAGAAATGAAAACTGATGTAGCTGCTTCTTTAGATCAAGCGGTACAACTGCCGGATTCGCTTACTGTTCAAGAACTGGCAACATTGCTTCGGCGACCGGGAGGACAAATTGTTAAACTGCTGTTCGATCGGGGAATAATGGCCGGACTTAATCAGGCCATTGATTACTCCGCTGCCGCCCAAGTGGCTGAAAAGCTGGGCTTTAAGGTAACTCCTATCGAAGAGCAGCTTCCTACCCTTGAAGACGTTCAGGATCGCCCGGATCAACTGCGAGATCGTCCCCCTGTGGTTACAGTGATGGGTCACGTGGATCATGGGAAGACATCCCTTTTGGATGCAATCCGCCATACTAAAGTCACCACTGAAGAGGCAGGGGGCATTACACAGCATATCGGAGCATCTGTAGTCTCTTTCGGTGGACGTAAAATTGTCTTTCTTGACACACCGGGACACGAAGCCTTCACTGCTTTGCGTGCCCGAGGGGCACAAGTTACCGACCTTGCCATACTTGTTGTTGCTGCTGATGATGGGGTCATGCCCCAGACTGTTGAGGCCATCAACCACGCCAAAGCAGCCGAAGTGCCAATAATTGTGGCAATCAATAAAATTGACAAACCCGGGGCCCGCCCCGATGTGGTCAAACAACAGCTCACTGAATATGGACTGGTACCAGAAGAGTGGGGCGGAGATACCATCTGCCTTCCGGCTTCAGCTAAATACAAACAAGGTATTGAGGATTTGCTCGAAATGATTCTGTTGTTAGCCGATATGCGCGAGTTCAAGGCTAACCCGAAGCGTCAAGCTGTAGGTACTATCATAGAAGCTGAGTTGGATCGTGGCCGCGGTCCAGTGGCTAGTGTGTTAGTGCAAAGAGGCACGCTTAGAATTGGTAATGCCATTGTGGCTGGCACAGCCTCTGGGAAGGTTCGGGCCATGATCAACGACAAAGGCAGCCGAGTCATTGAAGCTGGCCCTTCGATACCGGTGGAAGTCCAAGGCTTCAGTGAGGTTCCTCAAGCCGGTGACATTATGCGCGTCGTAGCCGACGAAAAAATTGCTCGAGCGCTGGCTGAAAAAGAAAAACACCGGCTACGGGAAACAGAGCTTCAGACCAGAGGCGGTCTCTCTTTGGACGAACTGTATCTACGGGTACGGGAAGGAGAAATTAAGGAACTTAACTTGATCATTAAGGCCGACGTTCAAGGGTCAGTAGAAGCCCTCCAGCAAGCGCTGGAGAAACTCTCTACGGCCGAAGTTAAGGTCAATGTTATCCATAGCGGAGTAGGGGCTATTACCGAAACAGACATTATGTTGGCCGCTGCCTCCAAGGCTGTTGTGATCGGTTTCAACGTGCGCCCAGAAGGAAAAGCCACGCAGGCGGCAGAAACCGAAAGCATAGATATTAGGCTCTACCGAGTTATTTACGACGCTATCGAAGATGTAAGAGCAGCTATGGAAGGCATGTTAGCACCTAAAATACAAGAGGTACCCTTGGGTAAGGCTGAGGTCCGGGCCACTTTTCATGTTCCTAAAGCTGGAACCATTGCCGGTTGTTACGTGAGAGAGGGGAAAATCAGTCGAGATGCCCAAGCGCGTCTGGTAAGGGACGGAATAGTAATCCACGAAGGAGCCATTGGCTCATTGCGCCGGTTTAAGGATGATGTGCGGGAAGTGGCTTCCGGGTACGAATGTGGCATTGGACTGGCCAATTACCAAGATATCAAAGAAGGCGATATCGTTGAAGCTTTCAAGATCGAGGAGATCCCCGCTACCCTTTGATCTATGTAATTGATGGTAGTTACTGGACGCGGAGGTGTAACTGGTGGGAAAACTACGTGTAGCCAAGTTGGAAGAGGCTTTTAAGCAGGAAATCAGTCAGTTGATACAACGTGAGCTTAAGGATCCCCGTATCGGCTTCACTTCAGTCACTCGGGTTACAATTACTGGAGATTTGCGCCTAGCCACTGTGTATGTGAGCGTCTTAGGTAGTGAACCAGAAAAGAAGTCCACTCTTGAGGGGCTCACCAGAGCCACTGGATTCATTCGGTCTGAACTTAGCCGGCGCATACGAATGCGCCATACACCTGAACTCACCTTTTGCCTTGACGAATCTATTGCCCGCGGCATCGAGCTAACAGGATTTATTGATCGTCTTCGAGAAGGAGCCCAAAACCATGGTCATACCTCAGTTCCAGGAAATAAGAACCGTCCTACGACAAAGTCCTGAGCTGGTTCTGTGTTGTCATTTTGATCCTGACGGCGACGCCTTGGGCTCTCTTTTGGGCTTGGGACTGGCCTTAAGAAATAAGGGCTGGCAAGTACAATTAGTCAGCCCAGATGGCATTCCATCCATGTACAATTTCTTGCCAGGGGCTGAAGATGTATCTACTACCATTACTGCTTTCAGTAACCGAGCGGTGGCAATTGTGCTGGATTGTGGTGATTTGGAACGTCTGGGACCCCTGGCTAGTGAGGTGGCTACAGCCAAACAAATAATCAATATTGATCATCACCCCACCAATACAGAGTTCGGTACTATTAATTGGGTGGAACCCAGGGCTGCGGCAACAGCCGAAATGGTGTTTTCTCTGCTTTGGGAATTGTCCATTCCCGTCGACCTTGACATTGCAACTTGCTTGTATACCGGCATTCATACCGACACCGGCGGCTTTCGCTACCAGAATACCACGGCTGACGTTCATAAAGTGGCCGAAACACTGCTTAGAATTGGCGTGAAGCCCTGGGAAATAGCTGATAAAGTGTATGATAGAAAATCCTTGTCTCAATTACGGCTTCTCCAGCAAGCACTGGAGCGGTTGCAGGTAAGCTCTAGCGGCCTTATTGCCTGGGTTAGTCTGCCTTACGATCGCTTTGGCTGTTATACGGACGAGGACATCGGTGGACTCATAAACTATCCCCGTATGGTGGCCAGTGCCGAAGTGGCAGTTTTGCTGAGGGAGAATGACGATAGACAAGTACGTGTTGGGTTTCGTTCACGTCACCTGGTTGATGTAGGGCTATTGGCGAAACGCTTAGGGGGAGGAGGCCACTCCCGGGCAGCGGGCTGCATTCTCTCCGGTTCTCTAACTCAAGTTGAAACACAGGTTTTAGCTGCGGTTGAAAAAGAGCTGCAGGAGGCCCGAAATCATGCTTGACGGGTTTGTCAGTTTACTCAAGCCCCCAGGTCCCACCTCACACGATATGGTTGCTTATGTGCGTCGGCTGTTAGGGATCAAGCGGGCAGGTCATACCGGCACGTTGGATCCTTTAGCCGCCGGTGTTCTGGTTATTGCCATCGGTAGAGCTACCCGGCTGATCCAGTATTTAGATACAACCAAAACTTACCTGGGTGAAATCACCTTTGGTCTGGCTACTGATACGCTGGACGCCGGTGGCAATATCACAGCCAACGAACCGGCCCAGTTCGTTCGCCAGGACTTGGAAACAGTGTTGCTGGAGTTTACAGGGGCGATTTCGCAAGTACCGCCAATGGTGTCCGCTGTTAAATGGCGCGGCCACCGCCTATATGATCTGGCCCGAAAAGGAGTTGAGGTGGACCGACCGGCGCGGCCGGTATTAATACACAAACTTAAGCTGCTTTCGTTTAACCCTGAGCGCACTTACCCTCGTTCTTTAATCAAATGTACCTGCTCCGCCGGCACCTATGTACGTACTCTGGCCGCTGATATTGGTACAGCTTTGAATTGCAGCTCTTATCTCTCGTTTCTTTTGCGGACACAAAGCGGACCATTCACCATCTCAACCAGCCTGACCCCGGACGAATTTGAGACTTATCTTAGACAAGCTTTGCCTTCCCGTTGGCTCTGTCCGCCCCAAGAAGCCTTGTCTAACCTATCTGCCGTTGCTCTCGGTCAAGAAGATGTTAACCTATTTAAGCACGGTAATCCAGTCATGCTGGAACAAAGCATGACTTTACAGAGCAAAGTTATGTCCGTTCGAGTCTGCGATCGGGACGGCATCTTCTTGGGAGTAGGCCAACTTTGCGCTGGCGGTCCGACTAAGTATCGCTTACAACCAAAGGTTGTGTTTAACTAAGGAGCGTTGAGGGCAATGAGAATTATGACCGGATTTGACAATTGGCACTCAAAGACTTCTGTGGGTAGCGTAGCACTGGGCTTCTTTGACGGCGTTCACGTTGGTCATCAGAGCATAATCATGACTACCGTTCAGGAAGCACAGCGACAGGCACTACCCAGCGCGGTCCTGTCTTTTGAACCTCATCCGCTAGCTGTGATTAACCCTGATCTAGCCCCTAAGCTAATCACGTCCTTAAGCAAGAAAACTGAGTTAATTGCACAACTGGGTGTGGATTTTCTGTTGGTGCTCCCTTTTACCTTGACCTTCGCTGATACAGATGCTTTTACCTTCGCCCGCCTCGTCTTGACTGATGTACTCAAGACTAAGCATGTTACCGTCGGGTACAACTACTCTTTTGGTCACAAACGACGTGGTACGCCGGAGAAGTTAACAGCTTGGGGTCGAGAGCTTGGCTTTGGAGTAACCATAGTTCCACCGGTTACTTGTGACGGCGAAGTCGTTTCCAGCAGTCGAATAAGACAATTAATTAGCCAAGGGGAAGTGGCAAAGGCGGCAACTATTCTCGGACGATGGCCAACTATTTCAGGTCAGGTTGTCCGCGGAGCTGGACGAGGGCACTCTCTCGGCTTTCCCACGGCTAACATCACCTTAAATGAAGAGTTGCTCTTACCTCGTTTCGGTGTTTATGCCGTCCGCAGTCAATATCAAGATAAACACCTATATGGAGTAGCAAATATTGGCTTGGTACCGACTTATGGTTATCATACCGCCCGTCTCGAGGTTAATTTCTTTGAGTTCGGCGAAGATCTGTATGGACAATATCTCTGTATCGAGTTAATTTCATTCTTGCGCCCGGAACGAAAATTTGTTTCAGCTGATGCACTCAAGGATCAAATGGAGGTTGACAAACAACAAGCTATTCGTATCTTTACATACACAGACCGAAAAGTAGATCGTAATTGCCTGGCTTCGGTTTACAATCGGGGGGCTTTATGATAGAATTTTCCCGGAGGCAACCAGAAGGGGCGATGGAAATGCTCGGGGATAGCTACCGTTTGCCAGAAGAAGATCTGCGGGTCATTTTGGCTCAGATTGCCGAAATATGTGTTAGCCCTGAATTTCAGAGCCTACGGCATGAGCTGGAGACAATTTACCAACGGGCAGAAGCCGACAATGCCGGGGTAGCAGCTTTTCAAGATGCTTTGTACACTTTGTTAATCCAAAACGAACGAATTGTAATCGGTAAACCTCGATTGTCGGAATCATGATGCCGCTGAAGATAATAATCACCGAGCATGCCCAAAAGCGTCTCCAGGAAGTAAGGCAAGAAGGTATCACCCCTCAGGACATAAGTAGCGCCGCCTACAGCATTCCTGGTCGCATTCCGTCGGCGACCCGCTTTCGCGGCTTTGTTTCCTGGTCGGGTCGATCGTTCGATCTGGTTGCAAAAGATACTAAGTTGGGTCGCTTAGTTATCACCATTATCGGCAAGTGACCGAGTATGAACCTCAGCCGCGGATAACCGTGCCTCCAACGGTTTTCTGGGACTGTGGGGATAAGAAAATAGGAGGTATTACCAATGGCTCTTACTGGCCCCAAGAAACACGAAATCATCAGTGACTTCCAGCTTCATGAACTCGACACTGGATCACCGGAAGTCCAAATCGCTATCCTTACCGAGCGCATAAACTACTTGACTGAGCACCTGAAAGAACACAAGAAAGACCACCATTCCAGGCGTGGACTGCTTAAGATGGTTGGCCAACGGCGGGGAATGTTAGAGTATCTAAAAGCTAAGGATATTGAACGGTACCGTAACTTGGTTGACAAATTGGGTCTTAGATACTAAGAGCGGGGAGACCCGCTCTTTGTTACTAATTTGGGTGTCTTCATGGCCGAAGAAAAGGAAATACTACCTACGATAAAGAAGAGATTACGTAATAAGATTAGGGAGGTTTGGGAATTTGCCAGAAACATTTCGAACCATGTTGGCCGGTAGACCGTTGAGTGTGGAAATAAATCATGTAGCCAAGCAGGCCAATGGCGCTGCTTTAGTGCGGTATGGCGATACGGTGGTTCTAGTTACCGCCTGCTGCTCTGACGAACCGCGAGAAGGTATTGACTTCTTTCCGTTGACGGTAGATTATGAAGAGCGCCTTTATGCTGCCGGTAAGATTCCGGGCGGTTTTATTAAGCGAGAAGGGCGGCCCAGCGAAAAAGCGGTGTTATCGGCCCGTTTGATAGACCGACCCATACGGCCTCTGTTCCCTAAAGGTTTCCGTAATGATGTTCAGGTGATTGCACTGGTACTGTCGGTGGATCAAGATAATTCACCGGAAATAGCAGCCATGTTTGGAGCTTCGTTAGCGCTGTCTATTTCCGATATTCCTTTTGACGGCCCTATTGCCAGCGTAATTGTGGGACATGTAGATGGTAAACCAATCCTTAATCCTACGGTGGAACAAGAAGAAGCCAGCCGATTACATCTTACCGTCGCTGGCAAACAAGATGCTATTATGATGGTAGAGGCTGGAGCAAACCAAGTGGACGAAGAGACGATACTGAGCGCTCTGGCCTTTGGCCAAAAAGCCATTAATGAACTGGTAGCTTTCCAACAGGAAATTGTGCGCCAAGTAGGTAAGCCAAAGCGAGATATACCTTTGTACCAAGTGGATATTCCTTTAGCAGAGAAAGTACGTACCTGGGTAGTAGATCGGATTAAAGCTGCCTTGACCCTGCCCGAAAAACAGGCACGGGATGCCAAACTGAGAGAAATCCAACAAGCTGCCGGGGAAGAATTTGCCGAGGTATATCCTGAGCAAAGCAAAGATGTGTCAGAAGTAATTAATATGGCTATCAAAGACGAAGTTAGGCACATGATTCTGGAAGATGGGGTTCGCTCTGATGGGCGGTCTTTGGATGAAGTTCGGCCTATTACGGTAGAGGTAGGACTGCTCCCGAGAGTCCATGGTTCCGGTTTGTTCACCCGTGGTCAAACCCAAGTTCTGACCTGCCTTACATTAGGGGCCGTAAGCGACGAACAGATACTCGATGGGCTAGAAGTCGAGGAATCAAAACGCTTTATGCACCACTACAATTTTCCGCCTTCCAGTGCAGGGGAGACCCGCCCCATTCGCGGACCTGGGAGAAGAGAAATAGGCCATGGTGCGTTGGCTGAGCGGGCTCTTGAACCCATGATTCCTCACGAAAGCGAGTTTCCGTATACCATTCGTTTGGTGTCTGAGGTGCTAGAATCCAACGGCTCTACATCCATGGCCAGTGTTTGTGGTAGCACTCTAGCTCTTATGGACGGAGGCGTTCCCCTCAAGGCACCTGTAGCCGGGGTGGCTATGGGGCTGATCAAAGACGAAGACCGCATTGCCGTTCTGACTGATATTCAAGGAATGGAAGACGCTAACGGAGATATGGACTTTAAGGTGGCTGGAACATCGAAGGGTATTACCGCCCTGCAAATGGACATAAAAGTACCAGGCATCACCGTGGATATCTTGCGGCAGGCGTTGGACCAGGCAAAGCATGGACGCTTGTTCATCTTGGCTGAAATGCTGAAAGCAATACCTGCTCCCAGAGCAGAGATTTCGCCCTATGCACCCCGCATGCTTACGATGGAAATTGACCCGGACAAAATACGTGACGTTATCGGTCCGGGGGGCAAGACCATTCGCAAAATTATTGAGGAAACTGGGGTTCAAATTGACATTGAAGACGATGGACGCGTGTTTATTACTGCTTTAGATGAAGGGGCAGCCTACAAAGCTCAAGATAAGATCAAGCTTCTTACCCAGGAAGTAGAAGTAGGAGCCATTTATCTAGGCAAGGTAACGCGCATCCTGAACTTTGGTGCTTTTGTGGAGATTCTACCTGGTAAAGAAGGGCTGGTTCACATTTCGCAATTGGCTCGTACCCGTGTAGCCAAGGTGGAAGATGTAGTCAGTATCGGGGACGAAATCATGGTTAAGGTAACTGAAATAGACCGGCAAGGACGCATCAACCTATCGCGAAAAGAAGTGTTGAAAGCAGAAGCTCAGCATAGTCCGGAAAAAGGCAGAAGTCCGCGGAGATAACGGAGACGTTGTAAGCATAGACCCCTGGGGTTTATGCTTTTTTACTTGCCCCCAGCTACCTATGCTATAATAGCTACAGGCACGAGGAGGAGGGAAGCAATTTGTACCAAAAGACCGTGTTACCATCTGGTGTTTGCATAGTCACCGAAGAAATTCCCGTCTTTTCTTCGGTAGCCATAGGGTTTTGGGTCAACGTCGGTTCTAAGTCAGAAAGTCCGGCCGAAGCCGGCATCTCGCACTTATTAGAACACCTTCTGTTTAAAGGGACCGGCAAGTATACATCACGGGAAATTGCCGAGTTGTTGGACTCGGTAGGGGGGCAACTTAATGCTTTTACCTCTAAAGAGCATACCTGCTATTATGCCCGGGTCTTGACCGAACACTTTTCCATGGCTGTGGATGTTCTCGCCGACATGTTTCTAAAGCCAAGACTGACTGTAGAAGACATCGCTCGGGAGAAAAGGGTGGTTCAAGAAGAGATTAGTATGTATGAGGATTCCCCTGACGAACTGGTACACGATTTGCTGGCTCAAGCCGTCTGGCCTCAGCATCCATTAGGCTGCCCGGTGCTTGGAACGCGCGAAAGCATAGCTAACTTGGCTCCTGAGAAAATCCATTCTTTCTTTCGACACCACTACACGCCTGACAACTTGGTGATCTCGGTGACCGGGAACATTGAGCATGCCCAGGTAGTAGCCACATGTGAACACTACTTCAATGCAACTTCGGCCGCAGAAGTAGACCAACCGTCCCTGCAGTTACCTCGATTCCAAGCCGGGTCGACTGTGTTCACGCGAAGTCTTGAGCAAGTACACATCTGTCTTGGTGCTCCAGGTGCACCTATTGGGGATGACACTGTTTATGCTATTGATGTGACCAACAGTATTTTAGGCGGCGGGCTTTCTTCACGACTCTTTCAGCACATAAGGGAAGAGCGAGGATTGGCTTACTCTGTATACTCCTATCACACGGCTTACCAGGACAGTGGCCTGTTCACAGTCTATGTGGGTCTTAGGAAAGACAATGCTCAAGCAGGGCTTGATTTGATTCGGCAAGAACTGGAGACGATCATGACTGAGCCAGTTTTGGACCAAGAACTTCAACGGGCTAAGCAGCAAATACTGGGAAACCTCTTCCTTGGTTTAGAAAGCACAACCAACCGGATGATCCGTCTAGGCAAGCAGGAGCTGAGTCTGGGACGCTGGGTTCCTTTGGAAGAAGTTCAGAGCAAAATTAATGCCGTGACTACGGAGAACATACTGAACCTGTGCTCCCAACTGTTCGAGCAGAGCAGTCGAGCTGCTGTATTGCTGGGTCCGGTAGAAACGGGGGACATCAGATGGTAATGGACCTGCATGGCATAAAGATAAAAGTGTTCCGCTTTTCCCACGCTTACGATTTGCCCCTACCTACTTATCAAACTTCTGGAGCAGCCGGGCTGGATCTGCATGCGGCCGTCGAACACTCGGTTACGTTGATGCCAGGACAACGGATGCTTATTCCCACTGGTATTGCTATTGCTTTGCCGACAGGCTTTGAGGCCCAGCTCAGACCTCGAAGTGGCTTGGCCTTAAGACACGGTCTTACTGTACTCAATAGTCCAGGTACTGTAGACAGCGACTACCGCGGCGAAATCAAGGTGCTACTAATAAACCTTGGGGCCGAACCGGTCACCCTTTACCGTGGCGACCGGATTGCACAATGTGTCGTTAGCGTTGCTGTTCAGGGATTCTGGGAAGAAGTGGAGAAGCTGCCGCCTACTTGTAGAGGTGGCGGCGGCTTTGGTCATACTGGTCGTCAATAGCATCTACCCCCCAACCGAGGCATAAGATTACTAACAGAGGTGGGGGGGTGTTACTATGTTCAAGATCGTACTGACAGTTGGATTCATGGCCTTATTCTATCTTTCACTTAGCCGCCGAGTCGAGGAGAAACAACGAGCACGAAAGAAAAGTCGTGAACTGCCGATTGAGCCTCGAGAATCACCTTTTTCGCAGGCAACAGTGGATTTGTTGGCTACCGCCGGCGGGGTGTACCTGGCTTTGTTATTAATCCGAAATTTTCTACAAATAACTGTTCCGGAACACATAGTGATCTGTGGACTGCAATTGGAGCCGCTGGCCGCTCTGTCACTACTCATCGCCGTTTTTCAACCCTATCTGGGCTCTGTTTTGCGTCGCCCATCGTAAGGAAAGTAGCAAAAGCGGGGTGAACGCCATGCGTTTGAGACAGTTAGAGGACAAGGAATTGATCAGCCTGCAAGACGGTCGCCGTATCGGCTATTTCGGTGATGCGGATTTGGTATTCAACGCTGACACCGGGCAAATTGTCGGTCTGGAAATAAGCAATCGGAACAAACTGCTACAATTGTTTGCCGAAAAATATGTGTCAGTGATTCCGTGGGAAGCAATCAAGAAAATAGGCAAAGAGGTCATAATTCTTGACGCTGGTGCTGAGACCGATATTGACACCTATAGAGATTTATAGGAGAATATACGTAATCTAGCGGCAAACGGAGGTGAAATAGCATGGGGATTCGAGTGTTGGTCTCTGGTGCCAATGGAAAAGTAGGTCGCGAGATAGTTAAAGGAATTTTGGCCGAACCCACGCTTAAGCTTGTAGGGGCCGTAGGCAGTCAACATGGTCTGGATGAAGACATCGGTGTGCTTGTGGGCCAGCAACCGGTCGGAATAAAACTTTCGCCAGATCTGGCTGGTACCATTGCTAGCACCCGAGCAGAGGTTGTGGTGGACTTTACTCGACCGGCAACCATCATGGACAATCTGAGGACAATTGCTGAAGCCGGTGCTGACGCCGTTATTGGAACAACAGGAATAACTGAGTCGGACATTCCCGGTATTACCACTTTGTATCGAAAACACGGGGTTAATGCAATTATCTCCCCGAATTTTGCTCTGGGTGCCATTTTACTACTAAAGTTTGCTGAAGTGGCGGCACACTTTTTCCCCAACGTGGAAATTATTGAAACGCATCATGATCAGAAGTTGGATGCCCCTTCAGGCACAGCTATCAAGTATGCCGAAGCAATAGCCAAAGCAGCCGGAGAACGCCACGCCATGCCCACCAAGATTGAAAAACTTGAGCATGTTCGCGGCGGGGACTTGGCGGGGATTAAGATACACAGCCTTCGCTTGCCGGGGTTTGTGGCCCACCACGCCATTGTTTTCGGCGGTTTAGGACAAAGTCTGACCCTGAAACACGACTCTATCAGCCGGGAATCATTCGTGCCGGGCGTGCTCCTAGCCGTCAACAGAGTACAGGAAGTGGACGGGGTTGTGTATGGGTTGGAGAATCTATTGGATCTATAATCGAGACAGGTGGAGGTAGTTCTGGTGAAGAAATACACTGTAGCTGTTGTGGGTGCCACCGGAGCTGTGGGCCAGACCATGCTAAGATTGTTGGAGGAGCGCAACTTTCCGGTAAGAACCCTGGTACCGTTGGCATCTTCTCGTTCAGCCGGGAAGAAGATCACGTTCAAGAATCAAACGCTAACCATAAAAGAGACTCTACCGGAAGCCTTTGACGGCGTAGACCTGGCGCTGTTTTCAGCCGGCACCGATGTCAGTCGTCGCCTGGCCCCGGAAGCAACTAAGCTCGGAGCTGTAGTGGTAGACAACAGTAACGCTTTCCGTATGGATCCCAATGTACCCCTGGTAGTTCCGGAAGTAAACCCGCAGGCTGCTGGCAATCACCGAGGTCTAATAGCCAACCCCAACTGTTCTACCATTCAATTACTAGTAGTGTTAAAGCCCTTACATGATCGAGCTAAGGTAAAACGTGTTGTGGTTTCCACTTATCAGGCGGTTTCCGGTACCGGGCTCGAGGCTATCGAGGAACTGTATCAACAGAGTCAGGAACTTCTGTCTGGTAAAGGAGTTCAACCCTCAGTCTATCCTTACCAAATAGCGTTTAATGTTCTCCCCCATATCGATGTATTCGACCATACTGGCTACAGCTTAGAAGAGTGGAAGATGGTCCGGGAGACGAAGAAGGTGTTAGATCCTGAGATAGAAGTTACAGCAACCACTGTGCGCGTACCCGTTGCTTATGGTCACTCAGAATCTGTTAACATCGAGACCGTACAAAAACTGAGCCCAGAGGAAGTGCGGGAAATTTTGACCTTAGCCCCCGGTATTTCAGTGGTGGATGAACCCGCGCGCCTACAGTATCCGCTTCCGATTTTTGCTGCCGGGCGGGACGAAGTATT
>DURJ01000091.1 GCA_012837285.1 Bacillota bacterium | reverse complement strand
TGTTTCCTGGGCAAGGACGGTTGTCCCCGCGCACCAGAGTGCTCACTCAAGGACAGCTGGACCCATATGGAAAAGAAACTAGCCGCATATATGGCCGGCATTACTCTACACGATTTGGCGGCTGCATCCGGCTCCAATCACTGATGGCCGTCTGACTAAGCTTGGCAGTAAAACGGCTGCCTCCCCCTGTTATGGGAACAATTTAAGCAGCAACAGGTTCAGAGCCATTAAGGAGGTGAACTAAAACCTAAAGTGGATGAAACCGGTCCCCTATAAGAAAACAGAGCAACTTAAGGAAAGGAGAACTGACCAATGTTTTGTTACCAATGTGAACAGACAGCCGGCGGCACCGGTTGCACGAAAGTTGGCGTATGTGGCAAGAACGAGGACATAGCGTCCTTGCAAGATGCTTTGATCTATGCTCTAAAGGGTATTTCGGCTTATGCCTACCACGCGCGGGAACTGGGCGCTGTTGACGAAGAAGTAGATGCTTTTCTAGCTGAAGCCCTCTTTAGCACTTTGACCAACGTAAACTTCGACCTGGAAAACCACATTGAACTGCTGCTTAAAGCTGGGGAAATAAATCTTAAGGTTATGGAACTGTTGGACAAAGCCAACGTAGATCGCTTTGGTGTGCCGGAGCCGACTGAGGTCAGCGTCGGAACAAAAGCCGGCCACGGTATTGTGGTGACTGGTCATGATTTTCTTGACTTGTATGAACTGTTGAAGCAAACGGAAGGCACCGGCATTAACGTATATACCCACGGCGAAATGCTTCCTGCCTTGGCTTATCCGGAACTAAAGAAATTCAAGCATCTAGCCGGTAATTACGGTGGTGCTTGGCAAAACCAGAAAAAAGAATTCGACTCCTTTTCCGGGGCCATCCTGGGCACTACCAACTGTGTGCTCATCCCGAAAGAAAGCTACCGCGACCGGATGTTCACCTGCGGTATCGCTCGGCTGCCGGGCGTTCAACATATAAAAGACCGCAACTTTAAGCCTTTAATTGAAACAGCATTGTCTTTGCCGCCTCTGCCGGAAAACATCGTTGGCTCTACTATGACCGGCTTCCATCACCAACCTGTTCTGGAACTGGCTGAAAAGCTTATTGACTTGATCAAAGCCGGCAAAATCCGTCACTTTTTCCTAGTGGGCGGTTGCGACGGAGCCCGGCCCGGCCGCAATTACTACACCGAGTTTGTGGAAAAGCTGCCTAAGGACACTGTTGTGCTAACCTTGGCTTGCGGGAAATTCCGCTTTAACCACCTGGATCTAGGTGAAATCGACGGTATCCCCCGTTTGCTGGATATGGGCCAATGCAACAATGCTTACTCGGCCATTCAAGTGGCCGTGGCCTTGGCCACAGCATTCGATTGCGGTGTAAACGACCTGCCCCTTAGCCTGAATATCTCCTGGTTCGAGCAAAAAGCAGTGGCCATATTATTTACTCTCCTTCACTTGGGCATTAAGAATATCCGCCTGGGTCCCACCTTGCCTGCGTTTATTACCCCCAACGTACTCAAGTTCCTCCAAGACAAGTACAATATTCAGCTTATCACCACGGCCGAAGAAGACATTAAAGCCATGCTGGGCTAAACACAAATTAGCGGGTGTAAACGAAGGGCGCGGGCACGGGGCAAGATAGAATCCTTCGCTTCGCAAGATCCCTCGCTGCGCTCGGGATGACAAGGGGTATGGGGAAGGGCGCAACGGAGCGTGAGGATGGGCTGGCAACGCCCCCTGTTGTTACCGGATAACCAAGATCTGCTCCAGGGTAGGGTCCTTCATGCCCTGGAGCCAGGTCTTGGTTTCTTTGAGTTTCTCAATATAATGGATGATCTCTTCAGTGATGATTTCTCCCGGACAGATAATAGGAATACCCGGCGGATACGCCATGATCAGTTCGCCGCAGATCTTGCCGCTGGCCGCTTTGAATTCGTGCGGGCGCTTATCGGCATAGAAAGCCTCTTTGGGTACCAGGGCCAGCTCCGGTATCCCCGGTAGATCCAGTTCCCGCTCCGGAACCGGACGTACCGGATAGCGACCGCTGATCTGCTGAACCGCGTTCACCAGCCGGCGGACGTTTTGTTTATTGTCGCCGATGGTCACTAATGCCAACACATTATAAGGGTCCGATAATTCCACTTGGATACGGTAATCCCGCCGCAGAATTTCCTCCGCTCGCCTGCCAGTGAGGCCCAGGCGGCGCACGTTGATGCAGAGCTTAGTAGGATCGATACCATAACAACCAGGTTGACCGATCATTTCGCTGCCAAATACGTAGGTACCGGGCACATTGTTCAGTTCATGGCGAGCCCAATTGCCCAGATTTATGGCCTGCCGGAGCAGACGCTCGCCCTCTAGATAAGCCTGCTTTCGAGCCACGTCCAGCGAAGCTAACAATACGTACGAAGGACTGGTGGTCTGGGTTAGATTAAACACAGTTTTTAAATAGCCGGGATCGATCCGCTCCCCCTGTTGAACCACCAGCGAGCTCTGGGTAAGGGAACCGAGCACTTTGTGTATACTCAGCGCGGCTAGATCCGCCCCCGCCTCCATGGCCGACCACGGCAGCAGGGGCTGGAAACAAAAGTGGGCTCCGTGGGCTTCATCCACTAGCACAGCCATGTCATAATCATGGGCCAGGGTCACAATAGCCGGCAGATCAGAAACCAGGCCGTAATAAGTAGGATTGAGAACGAACACGGCCCTAGCCTCCGGATAGGCCCTGATGGCATGCTCCACTTGCTCTAGCTCCACTCCCAGAGCTATACCCAGCTCTGGGTCGAGCTCGGCCGGTACATAAATAGGCTCGGCCCCACTTAGAATTAAGGCCCCAAATACAGATTTATGCACGTTGCGGGGCAAAATAACTTTCTCACTGGGGCGGCAAGCAGCCATAATCATGCCTTGGATGCCGGCCGTAGTGCCGTTAACTATAAAATAGGCGTTATCGGCCAAGAAAGCTTCGGCGGCCAGATCCTGCGCCTCTTTGATCACCCCTTGCGGGTAAAAAATGCTATCCAGCTCCGGCATCAGTGTAAGATCGATCTTGAACACGCTCCGCCCGATGAATTGTCTAAGTTCTTTCAGGCCGCGGCCGTGTTTATGACCAGGGACGTGAAAAGAAGTAACACGATCCTGGGCATATTGTTTGAGCGCATCTAATAGGGGTGTCTTTTTCTGGTTGATTTTATTGAATCCTCCTTAACCCGCTGCCACACCTGGCTAGCTGGTTGGTTCAATCTGGGGGTGTTGCCTGTTGTTTTCGGTCAAAGCAAAAAGCGCGGAGCAGCCACCAGTAGCTTCCCCGCGCCTCTGTTTGTACATACCTGGTTAAGTCTCAGATAACCGATCCAGTATAGATTATTAGTTAGCAGCATTTGTTCGGGGCCAGCAGCCACATCCCTGCCTCTTGAGGGTTGCTGCAACCGGTTAAGATCATGGCCACCTTCAGCTCAGACGCCAACTGCTCATATAACATCCGAACACCCTTTGCTCCGCCGCCAACAGCTGCCCACACCAGTGGCCGTCCCACTAAGACCGCGTCGGCGCCCAAAGCTAGAACTTTAAGTATGTCCGTACCGCTACGCACGCCGCCGTCGGCTAAGACTGTCAGACGGCCCTGAATTGCCCGTGCTATCTCCGGCAACACTTCAGCCGTGCCAGGGGTATGGTCCAGGGCCCGGCCACCATGATTGGAAACCACAATGGCACTGGCACCAGCTTCCAGTGCCAGTAAAGCATCGTCGGCCGTCATTATTCCCTTGACCACCACCGGCAACTGGGTGCTTTCACAAATCTCGGACAGTTTCTCCGGGGCCAGCGGCAGCACCGGTTGTCCTAACAAGCGCATGTTGACCAGTCCGGCCGCATCCACATCGATCCCTACCGCCATCACTCCCGCTTCTTCGGCCTCACGCACCCGGGCAACAATATCCGGTACCGGCCGGGGTTTGATAATAGGGATCGTAGCCCCGCCCACGGTCTTAGCAGCCTTGATCCCGGCAGCAAAAAGTTCTTTATGGCCTCCATCGCCGGTCAGGGCCACCGTGCCAGCTACCTGCGCACCTTGCACCTGGGACAGACAAAACTCTTCCTCGCTGATACGTCCTTGAAAATTGATCCTAGCTCCGGCCACGGCGGCACCCAAAACCGGCAGTGCCAGCGTGCGGCCGAAAATTTCCACTTCCAGAGCCGGATCAGTAATGCTATGTAGGGCGCTTAAATTCAGCCGTACTTTCCGGAGCGCCTCATAGTTGTTTATAAAAGAGCTACCTGTACCCACACCGCCCATGCCGGGAATCTCCCCGGCACAAGCGCGCCCATCACAGTTAGGACACAACCGGCAAATGCCTTGTAGTTTCTCTCGGGCCTGCTCCCTAATCTTTTGCCACTCCATACTTGTTGCCTCCCCCCTTGATCCCTTAATGGACCGATATGTAGTCTTTGAGTTGCTCAAACCGTTTCGCGCCGATACCGGACACATTCGTAATGTCTTCGATCTGGCGAAACGACCCGCTGTTGTTACGGTAATCAATAATCCTTTTCGCCAAGGACGGACCGATCCCAGGCAGGGTTTGCAGCTCGGTCAGACCGGCTGCATTGATATTTACTTTTTCGCCGCTACCGGAAGCACCGACACCCTCTCCAGCCGGGGTAGTTCCGACCTGTTCGCCAACCTTGGGCACCCACACTTTCTGCCCGTCAATTAGAGGCTGGGCCAAGTTAGTAGCGTCTAAGTCGGCCTCTGCAGTAGCCCCACCGGCAGCGTTCACAGCGTCTACCACACGACTTCCTTCCAATAGACTGTATACTCCGCTTTTTTCCACTGCCCCGGCCACATGGACCAGGATCACTTTTGGTTCCGGCTCTGCTGCGGCCGCGTCCCCGTCGCCCTGGAGCTCCCCGGCCGTAGCCGGTTCGATAATTATCGCCGGGCGGGAACGGGCGGCCGCTTGCTGCCAGTAAACATACGAAGCCGCAACCACTACCACTGCCGCTAGTCCCAACAGCAAGTACTGCTGTGTCCGAGTCAAATTAAACACGCCTCCTGACCCACCTCCTGAGGTCTTTTCCGCTTTATTCCACCTTCATCCCTGAAAATCCTGCTCCGTTCGACATCGGCGTCTACACAGAAACAAAATAGGCCTGCGCCCAGGCGCAAGCCCATGTTCCCAACTTAGAGTTAGTCGCGAACCACAATATTGACTAGCCGGCCGGGGACGTTAATTACCCGGACGACTTGTTTGTTTTCTAGCTGAGGTTGCACTCGCGGAGCCTGCAAAGCCAGCTGCTCCACTTCTTTGCCCGAGCTGTTTGCTGGGACCACTAACCGGTCGCGAACTTTGCCGTTCACTTGCACCACAATGGTAAGCTCTTCTGCTTTCAGCGCTGTTTGGTCCCACTTGGGCCATGGCTGGCCGTGGATGCTGTCGTTGTGCCCTGTTTGCTGCCACAACTCATCGGTGATATGGGGGGCAAAAGGTGCCAGCAGCAGCAATAAGTTCTCCAGGGCTTCCTTCAAGACCCCTTTGTTTTGCCGCTCCGGGGTTACCTTATCCAAGTAATGGTAGGTTTCATTGACTAGTTCCATGATAGCGGCTATGGCCGTATTCAAGCTGAAGCGATTTTCCACATCCTCGCTGACCTTCTTGATCGTGTTGTGCACCTTGCGTCTAAGATCCCGTTCGGCTCGGCTCAGCTTGCCGTCGAAACTGCCGTCGGCACTAAACACGTCTATTTGACCTTTAACCAGGCGCCAAACCCGGTTCAGGAAGCGCCATGAGCCTTCCACCCCTTGGTCGGACCACTCCAGATCTTTATCCGGCGGTGAAGCAAACAGGATGAACAAGCGGGCGGTGTCAGCACCATACTTGGCGATTATCTCTTCCGGATCCACCACGTTGCCCTTGGACTTAGACATTTTGTGGCCGTCTTTGATCACCATGCCTTGGGTCAGGAGGTTGGTAAAAGGCTCCGTTGCCTCCACCCAGCCGGCATCGTGCAATACCTTGGTAAAAAAGCGCGAGTATAACAAGTGCATAACAGCGTGCTCAACCCCGCCGATGTACTGATCCACCGGCAGCCAAGCAGCGGCTGCATCTTTGCTAAACGGCTCGCGGTCATTGTTCGGATCACAATAGCGGAAATAATACCAGGAAGAGCAAATAAAAGTATCCATGGTATCGGTTTCGCGCCGGGCCGGCCGGCCACATTTCGGACAGGTGGTCTCCACAAATTCCGCCACATGGGCCAGGGGCGAAATAAGGCCGGGATCAAAGGTAATGTGCTCCGGCAGTAACACCGGCAGGTCGGTTTCCGGTACCGGCACCGAGCCACAATGAGGGCAATAGATAATGGGTATGGGTGCACCCCAGTAGCGCTGACGGGAAACCAGCCAATCCCTGAGCCGGTAGGTAACAGAAGGTTCCCCCCACCCCTCTTCCTTGAGATAAGTGTTAATTTTTTCCTGAGCTTCTTCATTGGGTAGGCCGTTAAAGGGCCCCGAATTTACCAGCACGCCCGGGTCTACATAAGCTTCGGTCATATCATCAGCCTTAAGTTCTGTCTTCGGTGGGGAGATTACCACTCGAACCGGGAGATCATATTTCCGGGCAAACTCAAAGTCCCGCTGATCATGGGCCGGCACACCCATCACGGCTCCGGTGCCGTATTCCATCAGCACATAGTTGGCTACCCAAATGGGAACCTGCTCGCCGTTCAAAGGGTTGATACAGTAAGCGCCGAGAGACATTCCTTCTTTTTCCGTATCTACCGAAGTGCGTTCTATTTCGCTTTCGCGGTGGCATTTTTCCACAAAAGCAAGAATCTCCTGTTCGTGGTCACTTTTCCCGGCTAATTCCGACACTAGAGGATGTTCCGGTGCCAACACCATAAAGCTCACACCGTAAAGGGTATCCGAACGGGTGGTAAAGACAGTGATCCCTTCCTCATGGCCCGGTAAGGTAAAGGTAACATCTGCTCCGACGCTTTTACCGATCCAGTGTTCCTGCATGATCCGCACCCGTTCCGGCCAACCTTGAAGTAAATCCAGATCTTCCAGCAGCCGGTCGGCGTAGGCGGTGGTGCGGAAAAACCATTGTTCCAAATCCTTTTTTATCGCTGGATTGCCGCAACGCCAGCAACCACCCTCACTCACCTGCTCGTTGGCCAACACCGTTTGACAAGTGGGGCACCAGTTCACCGGGGCAGTCTTTTTGTAGGCTAAGCCCAGATTATACATTAAGAGGAACATCCATTGTGTCCACTTGTAGTAGTCCGGGCTACAGGTAGCAACCTCGCGCTCCCAATCATAGCTGAGGCCAAGACGCTTCTGCTGATCTCTCATATTGGCAATATTTTCTCTGGTCCATTCCACCGGATGGATGCCGCGCTGGATGGCGGCGTTTTCCGCCGGCAACCCGAAAGCATCCCATCCCATGGGGTGTAGCACATTATAGCCTTCCATGGTTTTTAGCCGGGCCACCACGTCCCCAATAGCGTAGTTACGAATATGGCCCATATGAAGCGCTCCCGAAGGATAGGGGAACATCTCCAACACATAGTAATTTGGCTTATGGTTGCGATTCGGCACACGGTACACGTTTTCTCGTTCCCAAGTCTTTTGCCATTTGTGTTCTATGGCCTGAAAATCATATGGCTCCTCGTAAGCCAAAGCAATCACTCCTTCCTGACCCTGACCGACCCCAAAAAACAAAGAACCTCCCGCCCTGGATAAACCAGGGACGAGAGGTTATGTACCATCCCGCGGTACCACCCTGTTTGGCAAAGAAATATTGGTGGAGCTGACGGGGGTTGAACCCGTGACCTCTTCCATGCCAAGGAAGCGCGCTCCCACTGCGCCACAGCCCCATCTCTTTACCCACTTCGCATCTCAGCTCCCAGGCGAGTTCGGCAACTGTTGCCACCGGTTTACACCTGCCACCGGCTCTCTTGGGTCAAACTAGTTGCTTACTACTCCTCGTCATAGCTTGTGTGTTCACTTGTTACATTGGCCATTATAGCTGAGTTGACACCGGTTGTCAAGTCTTTGAGCCGGTGTACCGGCGCGTCGCCCCACAGGCGTTCCAGCGCATAAAAGTGTCGGGCTTCTTCGCGGAAAATGTGTATTACCACCGCCCCGTAGTCCAACAAAATCCACGAGGCTGTTCCCCGTCCTTCCCGGTGCAGAATCGACTCGCCGCACACAGCCAGTTGCTCTTCCACATTATCGGCAATAGCTTCCATCTGAATTTTATTACTGGCACTGGCAATAACGAAATAATCCGCAATGAGAGACACTGGACTAATATCCAGTATCACTATATCGTAACCCTTCTTTTCCTCCACCGCCCTGGCGGCCGTCTGCGCTATTTCCCAAGCCTCCACATGCTCCCTCCTAGCCCACCAGATCCCGTCCAACAATAACTGTAATATCGGCCTCGCGATCATCATCCTCCGCGGCGCGACTAATGCGGCTAATGTTCAGTGACCGGGCCACTGTTTCCACAGCCTCCAGCGGTGTCGAGTAGCGGTAAATAATCTCACTGGAATGATAATCGAAGTTGTCGGCATTACCCACGGTATTGATCGTATAGCCCATGCTTTTAAGCTGCCGGGCCACTTCACCCGCCGCCCCCGGACTACCGCTGCCGTTTAAGACTTCCAGGCTAATGGCTTTATTTGCTTCCCGGTCAATGCCTAGCAGCACCCGGGCCACTTGGTCGGCCACACCCGCTTCATCAACAATCCAGTAGCTGATCTCATTGATGTAACGATCTGTACCCACTAACATCTCGATCGGGGCTGTGCCGAGATCCACGCCCCGGGCTGCATTGGCATAAAAGACAATTTGCGCCGGTGTCATGTTGGTCTCAACATTATCAACAATAATTCGACTGAGCTCCGGAATCTTAAACAAAGTACTGGCCGAAAACACCTCTTCGGCTAACGCCCGGACAAACTGCTGTTGGCGTTCGATCCGACCCAGATCGCCAGTAGCCCGATCGCGAAAACGCAAAAACTCTTCGGCTTTAGCTCCGTTTAGAACCTTCGGTCCCGCCTCAATGTCAATATACAGTCCTCCAGCCCGGTCCGTGTAACGCATGTCCTCCTTGACATCGATATGCACTCCGCCTAAGGCATCTACAAGGTTATGCAATCCTTCATAATTAATCTTGACATAGTAGTGAATCGGTATATTAAGCAGGCTTTCCACCGTCCGCACAGCCAAATCAGTCCCGCCGTACGCGTGAGCATGACAAATCTTGTCCGTTCCCCGCCCTGGGATAGTAA
The DNA here is from genome assembly GCA_012837285.1 of Bacillota bacterium. Classification (NCBI taxonomy): domain Bacteria; kingdom Bacillati; phylum Bacillota; species Bacillota bacterium. The sequence goes on along the minus strand of DURJ01000091.1, from coordinate 12,856 downwards.
CTCGGCTATCGCGGGGAAGGGATAACATGCCGGCTTGCTTCTTCTCCGGATCTAACGTAGCTACTATCATGGTATCGCTTCGTTCCGGGGCTCCGCTGTGGGGGTTGTCAACATCGCCCACGTCCAGACCGAGCACCAGTACATTGATGGGCTCATGTTTAGCCGGTTGCGGATGGTCCCGCCCCGCTGCCTGTCCACCAGGGCCTCGCAATCCGGCCAAGAAAGCATACAGGCCGGCTCCTACTGCCAACGTTACCAGCAGCACGGCACAGGCACAAAACAGGGCAAACTTACGCCAGTTAAGCCTCCGTACAACCCTCTTTCTCGTCTGGGTCATTTTCTCCCCTCTCCCGTGTATAGGCTGCCGCTTTTAGCAACAGAATGTTTCGTGCTCGCACCGTCTGGAGGTGAAGCGGCAGTCCCTGCTGAAGAACGTACAAAATTGTATTATCCATCGCTCCAAGGACAGCATAGTCCAGATCCTGGTGAGCCAAAATCCGCAGCTTCTCAGCACCGGGGAAATCACGGCCCGGCTCAATAAAATCAGCCAAATAAATAATTTTAGCCAGAAGTCCCATCTCTTCAGCCCCCAGAGTATGCACAGCGATGGCGGTGAGAATTTCTTCATCATCAACACCATATTCCTTCCGGGCCAGCACAGACCCCACCGAGCCATGCAAGAGATCGGGACAAACCTCCTCGGTATCATCATTCCTTACTATACCAAAGGCTATCGCTGTTTGCAACAGGTGGTGATTACTAAGTCCCTTGGCACAATCGTGTAACAAACCGGCCAGGTAAGCCTTGTTGGCATCGCCTCCGTAGAGCTGAGCTAGCTTTTTTGCTGTCTCAGCCACCCCAAGCGAGTGCAGGTAGCGCTGTCGGGATAAAGATCCTTTGAGTTTTGTCTTCATCTGTTCGTAGCTATACATGGCTGCTGACCGTCCTTTGCCAAATCAAAAAGGTCTTCGTGGACAAGCCGCGAAGACCCCTTTGATTCCTAGTTAGAAGCGATTCTGCCTGGCGCGAGCCTCATTAACAACAAGTTCGCGACCGTCCAACTCTGTACCCTGCATTGCTTCCAAGCACTTCTCCAAATCATTATCGGCAACCTCGACGAACCCGAACCCACGGGAACGTCCGGTCTCACGATCCGTAATGATGCGGCTAGCCTGGACTTCTACACCTGTCTTCTCAGCAAACACCGAGGCCAGCTCGTCTTCTGTAGTAGCCCACGGCAGATTGCCAACATAGATGGTCTTCATTCACCATCACCTACCTTTCTGAGGCCAGGAACCTCGAACTCTTCCTATGTTTCTACGTTTAGTATAGACATTCCTGCTCAGCTGATGCAAAAATTTACTTCGATTCTTCCGGGGAGAGGTAAAGTTTGTTCTTATAAATGTAGTGTTCCACCGGCTCCGGTAACAAATACTTAATGGATTTTCCTAGCTCTACCCGGCGGCGAATGTCGGTGGATGAAATGGCCAGCGCCGGCACCTCCACCCGGAACACCCGATTGGGATAATCTTCCTGGAGCCGCTGTAATTGTTCGCTCAACTGGTAGCCCGGCCGCGTAGCCGCGATAAAATAGCACAGCGCCAACAGCTCGTCCACATCCTTCCACCCTAACAGATCCAAGATGGCGTCGGCTCCACTGATGAAGTGCAGCTCCGCTTCCGGTCCATGGGCGGCTCGGAGAGCCCGCAAGGAGTCAATAGTATATGAAATCCCTGCTCGATCCAGCTCCAGGCGGGAAGCTTCAAAGTATTTGTTAGTGATGGTGGCCAATACAGCCATTAAATAACGGTCTTTAGCTTCTGATACCTGATAATCTTTTTTGTGGGGCGGTAACCGGTTCGGCACAAACAGTACTTGGTCTAGATTAAATGCTGTTCGGGCCGCCTCTGCTGTCACCAGGTGCCCGTAGTGAATAGGATCAAAAGTGCCCCCCATGATACCCAGCCGGATCCCTAACTCACCCTCCACCCTTCCCTGCCTCCCAACACCAGTAGTTATTCCTATAATAACACAGTTTGCACCAATTAGTTAGGACTCGCGCTCACGCCGGCTTCGCTTGCGCCGGCTCGGTCCCGGTTTGTCGTCCTCAGCATAATCTAACCGACGCTCTTTGATCCGCACTCGGCCCGGCTCTTGTTGAATAACAAACTCATCTCTGGCCGGGCAATAGTACACTGTTTCCCCTTGTCGGCAGTTGCCGCAATCTAGGCATTTCATGCCCAGTCCCGACCTCCATCATTATTCTATCAATCCTGGCTGATACGTCAATTCCTGACTGCCAATACGCACTACATCACCTGCCTTGGCACCGGCCTCGGCCAAAGCTTGCTCCAGACCCATTTTGGCTGTTAGGCGCTGAAAACGCGCCACCGCCTGTTCCTGGTTGAAATCAGTCATGGCCACCAGTCGTTCCAGTTCCCGCCCCTCAATAACAAATATGCCACCGGCTCGCCTAATGTTAAAACCGGCCTCTTGTTCCGGCAGCCGATAAATAACTTCCTGCGGCTGTTCCTGCCCCTCAGTTGGAGCCGGTAGGCTTCTTAGCACCGCTGCTATATGATATAGCAGTTCGTTCAAACCGTGCCTGGTAACGGCGGAAATAGGAAATAGGCGACGCCCGTGGCCCGCCGCTACTTTCGCCAAGCCGGGTAAATTGGTATCGGCATCCGGCAGGTCCATCTTATTAGCCGCAACCACTTGGGGTAATTCAGCCAGCCGCCGGTCATAGGACAGAAGCTCGGCATTGATAGTGGTGTAGTCTTTTACCGGATCCCTACCCTCGGTACCGGCAGTATCCACCACATGAATGAGCACCCGGGTACGCTCCAGATGACGCAAAAATTCCTGGCCCAAACCGGCTCCGGCATGGGCACCTTCGATTAGGCCCGGAATGTCGGCCAGCACAAAGCTCTCTTGGTCGATTTTAACCACTCCCAGATTGGGCTCCAGGGTAGTAAAAGGATAGTCAGCTATTTTCGGTTTTGCGGCCGTGCAGGCAGCCAGCAAAGTAGATTTGCCGGCATTGGGATAGCCCACCAAACCTACATCGGCCAGCAGCTTCAGCTCCAGCAGCACCCATCCTTCTTGCCCTGGTTCACCTTTTTCCGCCAGGCGCGGCACCCGGTTTATATTGGACAAGAAGCGGGCATTGCCCCGACCGCCGCGACCGCCCTGAGCAGCGATCAACCTTTGGCCGTGGCCGGTAAGATCGGCTATAACGGCGCCGGTTTCTGCGTCCTTTACCACCGTACCGGCCGGTACCCGTACAACCAAGTCCGCAGCATCGGCCCCATGCATATTACTGCCCCGACCGTGTTGGCCCCGCGGGGCCTTGAAATGGGCCCGATAACGAAAATCCACCAAAGTATGTAGACCTTCATCGGCCAGAAAGACCACATCCCCGCCGCGGCCTCCATCGCCCCCATTAGGGCCGCCTCGGGGTACATATTTTTCGCGCCGAAAGCTGATGCAACCGTTGCCGCCATCACCGCCTTTGACAAAAATCTTGGCTGTATCATAAAACATTACTTCTGCCACCTACTTCTTCCCTAGTATCTGCTGCAGCTGTTGAAGCTGCATCCTAATCTGTACCGTGTCGTTCTGTTGATCTACCAATATTGTACCACCGATCTTGCGCGCCAGCTCGCGGGCCCTAACCAACGACGTCATAGGCAGACGGCCCTGACCGAAGGCAATGAGCTCCAATTCTTGGCTGCTGCTCCTTAGTTTAAGCTCCCGCAGTCCGAAGTCGGGACTTAGCAGAAAGGTGAACAGCTCAGTGAGCAGCGTTGCCAGAGCCAGGCCATTAACCGTTTGAGACAGATCATTAGTTACTTCAATACCAAAGGAAACACCTTGTTCGCGCAGATGTTGGTACCAGCTAAGCAATAACAGTCCCGCCTCAGCCGGAAGCAGCTTGGTCAATGTTCGTTCACGGTCCAGCTCTCGGGCCGTGTCGTAAATATATTCCATCACTCGCTCCGGTTTTCTTAGCTGAGCCAACCCGCCTAACACCTGTAAATGATTAAGAAAATCATGATGCTGCACTTGCAGAATTCTCACCACATCAATACAGCCTGAACACCTGGTTAAATTAGAACATAACTGCCGCTGGGCATAGTAATAACCAACTGCAATTCCGCTTATGACAAGAAGACTGCTGCAAAAGATCATACCAGCTAACGATTTGGTATGAAAGTAGCTGTAGGTGGGGGCTATCAATACCAGCAAGCTGCCTGCCAGTAGTAGACCGCTGCTGGGACCGACAATATTACCTATCTGCTTCACAACAGCCACCCCCTCATGTCTGAGTAGTGGCTATATTCTCCACAAAGAGCACTAATCCTCTTATTGGATGAAAAAAGCACCCTCTTAGCGGGGTGCTCGTTATTATTTTCCGGCCACCGCCGGCTGAACGCTTACTTGCCGGCGTCCGCCGGTTCTCTGCTCGAACATAACCACGCCATCGATCTTGGCAAACAAGGTGTGGTCTTTGCCGAGACCGACATTTTGCCCGGGGTGGATCTTGGTTCCTCGCTGCCGAACCAGAATGCTACCGGCAGTTACGAACTGGCCGCCGAATCGTTTCACCCCTAACCGCTGGGATTGACTATCACGCCCGTTACGGGAACTACCCATACCTTTCTTGTGGGCGAAGAGCTGCAAATCCATAAATCTCATGACTCCACCTCCTTCAACCGTATCCGACCCGGATACTGAGTGGCAATATCGTTCAGTGCCAGCGCCAACGTGGCTAAAATCGCCTGCACCGCTTTATTCTCTTCACTACCTGGAGTTAACATACAGGACAAATACCCTGTCCTGATCTCCACCTTAGGATTGAGTCCCAGATGCTCTGTCAGTCCCAGTAATGCTGCCTGGGTCACAGCCGATACGGCTGCACAAACAATATCGGTACCTTTAGGGGCGTAGCCGGCATGGCCAGCCACCATAAAGCCGACGATCTTGCCCTGACCGCGGTGCCACAGTTGGACGGTGATCATGGCTCAACCCAAAATCTCCTGAATTTCAACCTTAGTGTACTGCTGCCGATGTCCGTAGCGGCGCCGATAGTTCGCTTTGGCTCGATACTTTAAACCATGGATTTTACGTCCTTTTCCCTGCTCAAGCACCTTAGCCGTAACCTTAGCCCCGGAAACCACCGGATCGCCCACCTTGACCCCATCCTCACTTGACACCAGCAGGACCTGTTCAAATTCCACTAGGTCCTCCGGCTCCTGGGATAATTTTTCCACCTTAATCACATCGCCTGGCTCAACTCGGTACTGCTTACCGCCAGTGGCAATCACTGCATACATTTTCCCACCTCCATATCAATATCTTCGCCGGAGAAGGCAGTATGCCCGGCCCGCTCCGAGCGCTATCGCTTACCGCCCCATTTTAGCATACCCAGATGACTGCGTCAACGAAAACCGCAGCCCCGCAGCCCTACAAATTGTCATCGACCACCTGGGCTTTGGCGTAAGTGCGCAACACCTTAGTTATCTTCAATCGCACCGTCTGACCGACAAAGGCAGCCCCGTCTTCCACATTAATAACAAAGCCCTCCACCCGGGCTACACCGTCCTGGGTTCTTGTCAGGTGGCGTTCTTCAACCGGGGCCGCAATAACTTGCCCGGCTCTAACCGGTACCGCCGCTGCCCACAATTCCTCTTTAGAAGTAAGCGGTATCAGGGCAAAATCCCGACTATGCAGGCTCTCCACTCCCCGCACTTGAACCGGAATGCCCACTTGCTTCTCCAGCGCTTTCAGGCTCTTGCCGCCAGGGCCGATCAGCACCGCGGCTACGGAAGGGTGGGCTTCCACCAAGAGCGCACCTACCGGCTGCTGAGCCAACAACCGGTGAATCTCGCGCCGGACCTTAAGGCCTACCGCTTGTTCCGATAGTATCTTCCCTTTACCGTCACAATAAGGACACGGCCTTAAAAACACGCTCTCTAAACTGCGGCGTTCTTTCTTGCGGGTGATCTCCACCAAGCCTAACTTGGTCAGCCCCAACACTTGCGCCTTAACCTTATCGCGCCTAAGCTGCTTCTCCAACGCCTGTACCACCTGATTCTTAGCGCTGGGGTCATCCATGTCAATAAAATCCACCACAATAATACCGCCGATGTTGCGGAGTCGAATCTGGCGGGCAATCTCCTTTACGGCTTCTAGGTTAGTTTTCAGCACCGTAGCTTGAAGAGAAGTGCTGCCGACAAATTTCCCAGTATTGACATCGATGGCCGTAAGGGCCTCAGTCTGATCCACCACTATGTAGCCCCCGCATTTGAGCCATACTTTGCGTCGGAATGTTTTTTCCACATCGGCCTCTAACGCGTAGGTGAGCAGCAGATCCTGCCCCGGCTCGAAGTATTCTACTCGATCTTGCAGTTCCGGGCCCATAATACTCAGCAACTCCAGCGTACGTTCGTACACCTCCCGACTGTCCACCACAAACCGATCTACACTCGGTGTAAACAGATCACGGACAATACGGTAAACCAAGTCCAGGTCTCGGTACAACAACGCCGGGGCAGTCCGGGCTCGGCTCCGCCGTTTAATAGTCTTGTGCAGCCGTAGCAGAAAATCCATGTCTTGTGCAAATTCATCCTCTTCCATGCCGGCCGCCACTGTACGGACAATGAGTCCCATGCCGGCTGGCTTAATGTTTCCAGCTGCCTGCCGCAGCCGTTCCCGTTCCTTCTCATCCTGAATTTGCCGCGACACTCCCACATGATCTGCTCCCGGCATAAGAACTAAGTTCCGTCCTGGCAGGGAAAGATGCATGCTAACTCGGGCACCCTTAGTCTCGGTTGGCTCTTTTACCACCTGCACCACTACTTGTTGTCCCGGCTGCAGCACTTCTTTGATGTTGGCCGACTTGTTGTTTCGCGTTAAGTTAGACTTGCCCTTTCTCTCCGTATCGGCTACATACAAAAATGCATTGCGCTCCAGGCCAATATCCACAAACGCCGCTTGCATCCCTGGTAACACATTCTTCACCCGGCCCTTATAGATGTTGCCGCCAAAGCGCTCGGCCCCGCCTTGATCCACATACAGTTCCATTAACACTCGATCTTCTAATACCGCCACCCAGGTTTCCTCGGCCGTAGCGTGAACTAAAATCTCTGTTTTCACTGTTCTTCCCCCAGTTCTTCCGCTAGGCGCAGCCGGGCTAAAGGCGACATCAGCTGTCCATAACGTTCAATAAACAGTCCGGTTCGGTGAATATGAGTAACTTCTCCTTCCAAGCCGCTGTAGGCAAAGAAAGCCTGTAGCAGCTCCTCCGGCCTTAAATTTCCAGCCGCTCCGGTGGCAACCAATAAGTCCCACCTGCTGTCCCCTGGTCGGGGGTAAAACCGCGTTCTTAGAACTAAGGGGCGGATGTCAACTTGCCTGGTCCTGCGTTTGGTAATCTTGGTAATTACGATCTCATTCTGCTGCAAAAACCGGTTCCACAGACATTCTGACCGTCCTTCAGCAGCCGGTGGTAGCTTGGCGGTGACGCGATACGAAGCGGCACATACCTTGGCCATGAGTGAAGGTGCATTAGCAGCCACTTGAGCAGCAGCCAAAATCTCTATTCCCTCCGGTAACTGCTGATTTAGGCACCGCACAAATTCCGACACCGATATCCGAGTCTCAAGTTCAAAATCGGCGTATTCAGCTTCGGAAGTCGCTCCTAAAGCTAACGCCGATGCAAAGCTAATCTTCAATCGCGGCGTAAACCCACGGCTTAAAGCCAGAGGGAGCTCGGCCCGGCGAACCGCTTTTTCCACTGCACCGGCGAAGTCCAAATGGGAAATAAAACGAACAGCTTCACCTTTAGCTATTCTGGCCCGGATCTTCATGGTTGTTCACCTCGCTGCCTGACTGGCAGTTGTAGGGCCGAACACACGCCGCAGACCTGGCAACGCTCACGACTGCAGTCAGGGGTAGTGAGACCTTTTACAGCCCGCATCCGCTCTGCCTGCAAAAAGTCACGGCTAACACCAGGGCTCAAATGATCCCAAGGCAATATCTCCCTTGCCGAAATAGTACGGTTGGCGTAAAACCCCGGATCTAGGCCGGTATCAGCAAAGGCCTGTTCCCATAGGTCAAAGCGGAAATACTCACTCCAGCCATCTAGCCGGCATCCCAACCGCCAAGCCCGTTCTAGAGGAGCTGCCAGCCGCCGGTCTCCGCGGGAAAATGCAGCTTCCAAAAAACTCTGCTCCGGGTCGTGCCAGCGGTGTTCTACTTTTCGGCCTTTGATTTTACCGTTTAAGAGCAACTGCCTTCGCCTTAGTTCTTCCCGCGGCAGTTGTCCTTCCCATTGAAACGGTGTGTGAGCCTTGGGCACAAAGTTAGATGTAGACACAGTCACCCGGGCAATCTGTCCGCTGTCCACCTTAAGGTTAGCCACTTTGTAAGCCAAAGTGGCGATGGCCACCACATCTTCGTCTGTCTCTGTGGGCAAACCGATCATGAAATAGAGCTTGAAGGCACGCCAGCCGGCGGCTGTAGCCGCTGTTACTGCAGCCAGTAAATCGTCTTCCGTTACATTCTTGTTGATCACGTCGCGCAGACGCTGGCTGCCGGCCTCCGGTGCTAAAGTTAGGCTGGAGCGCCGCAAGGGCTGAAGCTTTTGGGCCTGCTTAATGGCAAAGCTGTCGGCCCGAAGCGAAGGCAGTGACACCCGTACCCCGGCCGACCCACAGTCTGAGACCAAATCGTCGATCAGCCCTTCAATCTCGGAGTAGTCCAAGCTGGAGAGAGAACTGAGAGAAATCTCATCATAGCCGGTGGCCGCCAGTAATTCTCGGGCCTGTTTAAGTAGGGTGTCTCGGCTGCGCTCCCGCACCGGGCGGTAAATCATTCCGGCTTGACAAAAACGGCAGCCTCGCGTGCAGCCGCGGAACAGTTCCAGCATGCCCCGGTTATGAACCACGTCCATGTACGGCACCACCGGCTGGGTGGAAAACGGGGCTAGGTCCAGCTTCCGCAGCACTCGCTTCTGGACCCGCTCCGGAGCACCGGGCTCGGTGGGGCAAACACTGGTTATATGTCCCTGGGAGCTATAGTAGACAGCATAAAACTCCGGTACATATACACCGGGCACCTGGGCTGCCGCCGCCAAGAACTCCCGTCTTCGGCCCTGTCTTAGTTTCCAATCTTTAAATACGTCGATAATTTCCCCCAGCACCTCTTCCCCTTCTCCTAAGACCACCAAGTCCAAGAACGGAGCTAAGGGCTCGGGATTATAGGCGCACGGCCCCCCTGCCAACACAAACGGGTCTCCTTCTTGCCTCTTTGCTGACCGGATCGGTATCTGAGCCAGATCCAGCATGTTAAGGATATTGGTGTAAGCCATTTCGTATTGCAGTGTGAAGCCTACCAGATCGAAATCCCCCAGCGGCGTTTTCGTCTCCAAACTAAATAACGGCAGTCCTGCCTGTCTCAGCTCCTGTTCCATATCCCCCCAGGGGGCATAAACCCGTTCCAGCAAGGCATCGGAGCGGGCGTTTACCACCTGATAAAGAATATGGGAACCAAGATGCGACATGCCCACATCGTACAGGTCGGGAAAGGCCAAGGCCATTTTAACGGCCGTGGTACCATGATCCTTCCTAACTATATTCCATTCCCCGCCTATGTAGCGGGCCGGTTTCTCCACCCGCGGCAGAATATTGTTTAGCTGCGACTTGATGTTGCTCATGTTGCCATCTCCAGTCTAAGGTAAAAATACCCCGGCTGACCATGTGGGTATTTCTCCGTGGTAGTAGAAAACTCCTGTTATCGCCGCTTATCTTCCCGGTCAGTTGCGCCGTACCAATCGGGACAACGTCATGTCAGGTCCGTAAGTGAACAGGCCCATTATAACCTCATCCTCACTTATTATAGCCATAATCTTATGGTCTTTGTCCAATACGTAAACTAAATGGTAACGGCCGGCCACAAATCGCTTCGTTAGGTCCCGTAGCGTGGTTTCGCCGGCGGCAGCCAGCACTTCCCCTTTCACCACTTCCCCGGTCTGCAAGCCGCGACGTTTATGCGCCAAGTAACGTAACAACACCAAACCGGCCCAGCGCTCTTCAGTTGCGGCCACAGCCCACAGAAACCCTCCCAGAACAGCTATATTAAAAAATAAGAGACCGTGGCGCATCAGTACCAGCCCTAAGCAAACCAAAACAGCCCCCAGGGCCTGACCCAACCGGGCTGCGATCTCAGTGGCCTGGCGCCAGGACAGGCGCTGGGCCAAATACGCTCTAAGAATACGCCCTCCGTCCAAAGGCCAGGCCGGAAGCAGGTTAAATGCAGCAACAGCCAGATTCGCTTGTAAGAACAAACCGGCCAAGGAGATATTCCAGACTCCGTAGCCGGCCAATATCCACGCTGCCCCCGCCAGTACCAGGTTTTCCACCGGTCCGGCCAACGCCACTGCCACTTCGGTCTTAGGATCCCATGTGGATAGATCCAGGTCTTTGATCCGAGCCACGCCGCCAAAAGGCAGCAGCTCGATCTCTTCGATTTTGAGACCGTAGGAACAGGCTACCACAGCATGGGCGATCTCATGCAGCAAAGCTGCGCCATAGACCAAAAGCGCCTCCGTTAAGTAACCGGTAGCACCGTAAACTACCAAAATAAGCAGAAAGAAACTGTTGACCTTAACTTGTACACCTAATATTCGGCCGACTTTCAACTGGCGCTTTCCTTTACAGCCGGCTCTTCAGCCGGCTCTTCCGCCGGCTCCTCACCAGGGGCGGATTCCGGGACCTCACCTGGGGCCTCGTAGGAAGATGGCGCTAACGTGGGAACCACTGTCTCCTCTACCACCCCGAGTTTAATCGCCGGATCGACATTGGTACCCCGTTGTTTAATCTCCAAATGCAGATGAACGCCGCTGCTGACACCGCTGCTACCCACGGTGGCAATCACATCGCCTTGTTTGATCAGTTGCTTCGGCTCCACCAATACCTGGTCCAAGTGGCCGTACAGACTGACCACGCCGTTTCCGTGACTTAATTCTAATACTGTGCCTAACAACTCTTCCTCTCTGATACGGTTTACATAGCCGGCGGCAATGGCTTTAATCGGAGTTCCAGCCGGAGCCGCAATGTCAATTCCTTGGTGGAAGCGCTTTTCCCCTGAGATCGGATGCAACCGCCAACCGTAACGAGATATTACCTGCCCGCCTTTTACCGGGAAGATATAACCCGATAATAACACGCTGCTAGAGCCTTGTTCTCCGGAACGTAAAGCAGACAGGGCCGGTAAATGCAGACTCTCTTCACCCCAAGACCGGACTCGTTCCCAGCTCAAGGCGGGTTTGTAATCTGCCACCGACCAATGTATATAGTGTACCAGCTTGCTGGTCAAGGGCATATCTAGCTGCACCAGCCCCCAAACAGCCAGGTACAGTACCCCTGCCACCAAGAACTGGCGAAGAAGTAGGGACTCGCTTCCCAGTGTTCGCAGGCGCCGCCGCAGGCTGTGCCAGCGATAGCCAATTCCCACGGCCTTTCCCTCCCGATAGCTTTGTCCCTAAATCTATATGCTGTCCATTCTTAAATATGAAGAGAAAGAAAAACCCCGCCCCTAATATGGGAGGGCTGGGTAAGTTTGGCTGGTAAACCTTTGCTTTGTTTTTACTGGCCCCTCATATACGTCCACAGCAGATAGGCTGAAGCCACAATTAATACCATGCCGGCCAAGGGGATGAGGACATTAAAATAACGCCGCTGTCGGGGCCAGACTCTTTGCCCCACTAACAGTAGGTTGTTAACACCCACCAAAAACCAAATCAGTGTATATAAGTCGTGCCAACCGTGGAGCCAGTTCCAAACCGCTGCCCCCACAAGAATGAGACCCACCGGCAAAAAGAAAAACTTATCGCGTCCGCTCAAGCCGTCCGCCGCCACCGCACCTGCCCCCTTTTACCTTCAGCGGATGAATTTTTCCACCACGGAAACCAGCTCGTCCACAGCCGCGGCTCCGCCGTCCTCGTGGATGGCCTGAGCCACACAACCCCGAATATGATCCTCCAGCACCATCAGGCCCACTTTATTCAGGGCTGCCTGGGCCGCTGCAAGCTGAGTAAGAATATCAACACAATAGCGGCCGTCGTTGATCATCCTTTGAATACCCCGTATCTGGCCCTCGATCTTGCGCAACCGCTGGAGCATGTTGCTCTTATCGGCTGCGTAAGAAGATTCTTTGTCCTTTCGATGCGTGGGTGCAGCCAGCGTACGTCTCAAGATACCCCCTACCCCCTCCCCGGCTTATGTTTGCCTTCATCGTGGCAATTATCTACCCTTACCGGGTAGCCGCCACCTTGATTATAATTCCTCTACCGTCTCAAAAGCAAGTCTGAACCGCGCTGGCAAGCGCACCCTTAAATTAAATTGTATCAATAACTAGGCTCGTGGTATAATGTAACCACCATAGAAGATTAAAGGAGTGGCTCGTTTGAAGGAGAAGGTTGAACAGGCTTTGGCTAAAGTACGTCCGTCTTTGCAAGCAGATGGCGGCGATGTCCAACTGGTGGATATTGATGAAAGCACCGGTATCGTGAGCGTGAAGCTTACCGGCAGCTGCGGTAGCTGTCCCTTTGCCACTATGACCTTAAAACAAGGCATCGAACGCACGTTAAAAGAACAGGTCCCGGAAGTAAAAGAAGTCCGCGCAGTCTAAAATTTATCTACAAACACCCGGCTGAAGCCGGGTTTTTATTTGGGCGAGCGTCTTCGGCCTATAACTAGTCTCCGAACTGGGCAAGCTAGGGTAGGATCCGGAAATACTTCAGGAAGGAGGCTCAGATTGTGACTGTAGGCCAAAAGTTGCACCAGACATT
>DURJ01000090.1 GCA_012837285.1 Bacillota bacterium | reverse complement strand
TGCTAGCATGGGCTTCCTTTTTGCGTCTCTCGGTACGAAGCCGCCAAAGATCGAGCAAAAATATGTTGAAGTCCTCTGCCTCGCGGGATACATTAAGCATGTATTCCAGATAGAACTCCTGATTCTTTACAAATAGGGGAATGCCACGTATGGCAGACCATGCTATTGAAGGGCTGGCATCGTTTAGTACAATAAGGTCCACTTCGCGCGTGGCAATGTTTTCAAGATCTGTAACCATATTGCGCACCACACTTATGTCGTAACCCTCTGCAAAATATACAGCTACATCGGCATCAGAATGCCGGGTGGCTTTCCCTTTAGCCATTGAACCAAAAAGAAAGGCCAGGCAAACGTCGGATCGTTCCCGGAAGTAAACTTCCAGCTCCTCCAAAATGTTGCCAGTACTCATGGTTAGTCTTTCTTTGTCTTGCATAACTGTCCACCTTCTTTGATCAGGACTGCAAAATGTGGTCGGTTTATACAAATACTACCATATAAAACCGTTTCGTCAATTACTTCCACCATTCACCGCAGTCGTAGCTAATCTCTTGTTGTCACTTTGCTCCTTGGGAATGACGGGTAATCTGTTCACTTGCCGTGCTACAGGCAGCGCTGGATATTCAATAACGCCATTTACCCCTGAATAGACACCATCTCGTCCTTTGATGTATAAGGCCCGAATATACATTTTGTCCCATTTAAAAGGCGTTATAGTTTATGTAGCCAAATGTGCATCAAGCAATCTTGGCAGAGGGCTTACAGATACTTGCTACCTTCGCGCACGGCTAGACTGCTAAAGCTGTGCAACGCGATTATGTTTCTAACCCATCCGGGGTTAGTTCGGCTGTAATCTCGCAGGGCCCAGCCGATGGCCTTTTGGATAAAAAACTCCTGATCATGGATATTTTGTACAATGGCTTGTTCTAACCACTGGCTGTCGGTCTGCTCTTTCCATCTCAGTTGTAAAGTCAGCGCAACTCTTCTCTGCCACATAGACTCGGCGGCAAGTAGTGCTGTCATGACTTCATCCATGTATTCTCCATGGTCTTTTACCCAGAGTGATATTGGTTTTCTGATGCCATCTACCGAGTCCCACCACGCCTTGCGGTCGATCAGTGGGTAGATCTGGTTGATGTCCTGGTATGAGAGTCGTTTATAGTTGGTATTTAACAGATCAATGGCTATGTAATGACATTCACGCTCTGGCTGTTCGTAAAGCTGGTATACGGTAGCCAGCAGGTCTTTTGTCTCCCAGTTCTTTGAGGCTTTAAGATAGTCATTGCTGAGAGCACTCCGTTCTGGTTTGTTAATTCCATAAAACGGAAACCGATCTTTCATATAAGCGGACATGGCTACCGCCTTATCGGCGTCGGCATTGTTTTTCAGTAAGGTTAGTAACTTCCCTGTAGCTTTGTTTATTGTGCCACCTCCTAGTAATAATGATGCCAGGTGGGAAACAGGCGGGCGGGCACAGGGGCCCGCCCCTATTTATAGCTTGATAGCGGTGACGGAAGCGTTGTCCACCACCAGTTGTGAACGTTGGCCTAGCCCGATGCCACGGGCCATACATAATATGCCTTTGATCAGGCCACCGTGGGCTACTACGGCCACTGTTTCTCCAGGGTACAAAATAGCTATTTCTTGCACTGCTTTCCAGCCCCGTGCGGTCATCTGGGCGAAAGTCTCGCCGCCGTGGGGAGCGGAATATGTACGGTCGGCCCGCCAAATAGCCAGCTCTTCGGGATAAAGCTCGGCCACTTCGGCCATAGTATGCCCTTGCCAACGGCCGAAACAAATCTCTCGCAGATCGGGTCGGTATGCCTCGATTCTTAGGTTTATTGCCCAGGCAATAATAGCGGCTGTCTCCTTAGCTCGGCTGAGATCGCTACTGTACATTGCTTGGATCTGACCCGGTTTTAATCGCTGGGCCAGTTCTTGCGCTTGGTGTCGCCCTTGTGCAGAAAGCGGCACATCTAGCTGTCCTTGGATGCGTCCTTCACGATTATGGTCTGTTATGCCATGTCGCACAAGTAAGATATTGCAATAATTCAATGCGGTTTCTCCCCACCTTCATTGGCTATCTCCAGTAAAATAGCCTCAATTGATTCATTCGCCACTCACAACCGAGCATACGATAAACAAGTGCGAATATCCTCTACCTCTAAATCAGGTTATTCTGCCAATATTTCTTCCGGTCTTAGCCCTGGTTCAAGCAGTCCTGAAACATTCTCCACCTTGATTCGCATACCACGGATGATTGGTTTCCCACCAAATATCGCAGGATTCACGGTAATTCGCTTGATCAATTCTATCCCCGTCATCTCTTAGCCCCCCCTGTACTCTGGGAGCGGTTCGCCCTAATTGTACCATAGGCTTAGACTGAAGGCGAAACGCAAAGAGCACCCTGTGCAAGTTCAAAGCCGAGGTAGGAAGAAGGGGTAAGGGTGGGTGCTTCTTCTTTTTCTTAGGGTTCGTCTTGGCTGACAGACAAGGTTTGTCGACCGCCGAGAGGTATGAAAAAGCATAGCAACACCGACAGAGCCATCACCGGATAGGTGCTGTTTAGGGCCATTTGGACACCGTAGGTATCGGCGATATAGCCGGTGATGGGAGTACATAGTCCGCCCAGACCGTAAGAGAAGCCCAACATGAGTCCGGCGGCCATACCGGCACGGTGGGGTACCAGTTCTTGAGCAATAACAATGCTTACCGGCACCATGGCATGCAGTGCGGCTCCGAGCAAGGCAATCCCAACCCAAGCCAGTGGACCCGGGGGTGTTAGGCTGAGCCAGATAGCCACCAAGCCTAGTATCAGAGAGCCGGTAATGACTGTCCGGCGACCGAGCCAGTCGGCAAACAACCCTCCGACTAAGGTGCCTGCGGTGCCGGCCAGAAGGAAGACACTCATAATGGGGGCAGAAATTCCCACGCCATATCCACGGTGGATAAAATGATAGGAGTAATAAGCAATGAATATATATTGAGTCCAGGC
>DURJ01000089.1 GCA_012837285.1 Bacillota bacterium | reverse complement strand
GTTAATTGCCCTTGCGCTCAGCGAAGACGACAACGCCCTAAGCTGGGATAAAATTTACGAGCCCACCAGCTTCTTTGTGGGTAAGAGCGATGACATCTCTTATCTGCAGCTCAAAGAACAACTGGATCAAGTTTATGGCCCTAAGGCAAACCTCTCCACACTCGTGGCCGACCAAAACAAATGGACTGCCTTCCGGGAAAATATCCACACATTAGCGCCGCCGGCGGTCAACTCTATACCGATTTTCGATGAGACTATTCAGCCCGACCGGGAAAAAGAAATTAAGGGCTTTCGCTTTATGGGGCAGCGCTTCACCTTGGACGCAGCCATTTTCCAGCGACTGGTCTACCGCGAAGTTAAAGAAAATAACCAGGGCGAACGAAGGATGCTACCCAAGGGGCTCGACATCGCAGCCGCCTTTGGGTCCAAGGAAGCATACAGCATCTTAGACGAGCTGGGAGAAACAGATTATGAGCTCTACCGGGAGAACATGGCTAAACTACAAAAACACTTGACCGACCTAAGCCAAGAAACCTGGACCCAGAACCTGTACTGGAGCTGGCTCTATACACTACAGCCCCTAACCCAAGTAAAATCAGACAAATACCCTGCCTTTATGCAAAACCGGGCTTGGGCCCGAAAAGAACTAAGCACTTTCTTAGGAAGCTGGGCCGAACTAAAGCACGACACCGTCTTGTACGCCAAGCAGGTTTATGCGGAAGCCGGCGGTGGTAATATGGACGTTGACGACCGTGGTTATGTAGAACCAAATCCTCTGGTCTTTGGCCGTTTGGCCGCGCTGGCCAAGACGACCAGGGAAGGCCTTCAAGCCCGACAGCTCATTTGCGAGCGCGATGCCGAAAGCCTACAGAGGCTGGAACAACTCTCTTTATCACTCAAGGAGATTGCGGAAAAAGAGTTAACCAATGAGGCACTAACCGACGACGAATATGAATTGATCCGCTCCTACGGCGTGCAGCTGGAACACTTTTGGTTGGAGGCCTTGCGTGATGAGGGAATCGAACACCACTCGCAAGCATACGATCAACCGGCAGCCATTGTAACTGATGTGGCCACCGATGTCGGCGGGCAGGTTTTGCAGGAAGCCACCGGTTTTATTCAAGAAATCTACGCCGCTGTGCCTGTGGACGGTAAGCTGCGGCTGGCCATAGGTGGCGTCTACTCATATTATGAGTTTGCCTGGCCGCTAAGCGACCGGTTGACCGACAGTAGATGGCGTGAACTGTTAAATGCCGGTGAGGTTCCACCGCAACCTAACTGGACAGAGGCTTTCATTGCCCCATGAAATCATTAAAGCTGCCGCTGGCAGTAGCAACTATTGTTCTTTTCGTTTTCCTGGGCCAACTAACCGCTGAAAGCGCACAACCGACGAACGATTTTGCAGCTTTCAAGAACAAAATGTTGGCTCTGCCAGCCAGGCAGGAATCCGTGGCCCGAATGGCCATGGGCAGCATTATGCCCCTGGTGGCCATAAACAACCATCTGCAACTGGACGGGGAAATTTCACCGGTTACCACAACTGGCGACCCCAGGCCCAGCCTGGGGTTTAAGCTGGCCAAGACCCAATATGGCGACTTAAATAACGATAGCACGGTGGAAAAATATTTTCTGCAAGATGGCCAACTGGCTATCAGCGTTGCCGGCGCAGACATCTGGGTGTCACCAGATGATTGGTGGGTAGATGATTTCGTGTTGGGTGATGCCAACAACGACGGTATATGTGATCTAAACTTGTCCGTATGGAAGGCGGGAAGTTTCGGCCCCTGCAAACCTTTTTGGGTTGAAGAAGAAGACCGGAGCGTCAAGAACCACCTGTTCATTTTCAAACTAGTCGGCAACGTTGTTAAACCTGTGTGGCAGTCGTCCAATCTGGACCGACCCAATTACGAACTATGGCTTAGCGACGTCAATGGTGACGGTGAAAACGAATTAGTTACCCTGGAAGGGGATTATGCTGATTGCCAGCATAGGCAGATCGGTGTCTGGAAATGGAACGGCTGGGGATTTTCCCGTCTGCGATAATATCCGCAGCTAACTTGCATCCTGTAAATTATGCTCATAAGATCCTTGTACAATAGAGTCAAGGTACAAATAGCATAATTTCACGCTAACAGTTTCCCTAGACAACCATAAAGGGATTCCGGGGCAACCTGGATAAATACTCTCGTAACGGCAGGGGGCTTCGATAGAGATCCTTGGGAAGCCTAGCTATCCCGCAGCGAAGAGTGAAGCCCCGCCTATACGGGAGGACTCGAATGAGCACGTTGTGGATGTGGCTTGCTGCATACCACGAGTCACGCGCAAGGTTGAGACCCGTATGGGTTGCGGGACCCTGCCAATTTAGAGAAAGTAGGTAAGAGCATGTTTTATGGCGGTATCGATGTAGCTAAACGGAGTCACGAAATATGTCTAACCGATAAGGTAGGTAATGTTACCCTAAATATCAAGGTGCAAAACAACCAACAGGGTATGAATAAGCTCCTTCGGGCCCTAGCACAATTGAATATAGAGCCTAAGCACATCCAGTTTTGTCTTGAGGCTACTGGCCATTACTGGCTCCCTATCTACTGCTATCTCAACAAGCTTGGGTTTCGGCTACATGTTATTAATCCCATCCAGTCTGATGCCTTGCGCAACTATTATGTGCGTAAGACTAAGACGGATCGAAAGGACGCCTTGCTGCTGGCAACTCTGATGCGCTTTGGCGAAACACCGGCAACTGAGCTTCCTCCTGAAACGGTAATTAGGCTGCAGAATCTTTCTCGGCTTCGCTTTAGATTTGTAGACCAGGTAAGCGGGCTTAAGAATAAGATTCTAGCCATCTTAGACCAGATCTTTCCGGAATACGAGGAATGCTTCTCTAGTGTATTTGTTCAAACATCTAAGGCGTTGCTGAAGCGATATCCGGAACCGGAAGAGTTAGCTCAGGTTGATCTTTCAGAACTGGCAGCTTTCTTGGCCAAACACTCCCGGGGCCGCCTGGGTCAAGGTAGAGCCGAAAAGATTCGTTCTCTTGCCAGAGGCACCTTTGGTATTAATTTGGCTCTCGATGCTTTCACGTTTGAGTTGCGTTTACTCCTGGACCAGGTTGAGTTTATTGATGAACAGATAAAGATGATTGAGGAAGCTATTGATAAGATCATGGACGAGTTTAGGCCAAGTAAGGATACCCCCTACCGCCATGTAATTGAAACTATCCCTGGCATTGGCCCGGTGCTGGCAGCGGCTATTATCGGAGAGATAGGCGATATTAAACGCTTTTCCAATGCCCGTGCTTTAGTTGCTTATTCTGGCCTAGATCCTACTGTAAGGTCATCTGGGGAGTTTGAAGGAACAAGAAACCGAATATCTAAGCGCGGTTCTCCTACTTTAAGACATTGTTTGTGGCTTGCTGCTGTGTCAGCTCGTCGCTGTAATCCGGAGCTTAAGGCTTACTACGAACTTAAACGAAGTCAAGGGAAGCACTCTGGTGTTGCTACGATTGCTGTCGCCAGACGTTTAGTTCATCTGATTTATTCTCTGTGGAAAAATGGTCGGCCGTTTGATCCTGAGTATAAATGGTCACCACTGGCAGGATAAGTTGCTCGGAATCCCTATGTGGTTGTCAAAACTTCTTTGATTTGGCTTGACTGTTCATAGCACGTCTTCGCTTCGCTC
>DURJ01000088.1 GCA_012837285.1 Bacillota bacterium | reverse complement strand
TTTTGTATAGTGCCAGCGATATAGCCAAGCGCTTGCGTGATTCTTAATCTTCAGGTGGGACGGGTTGAGCCGAAAGACGGTGAATGGTGGACAGCCCCGCCTTTTTTCGTTTCGCATAAAGCATCGACATATATTGTGGCGCGTATGTTAGATGCCGCGAAACAGAGGTAACTAATACTATCTGTGGAAATAAAGAGGGAGTAGGTTTAGATGCACGAATCAGAGCTCTAGAGTCTCAAATGTCTCAAAGCGAATGGCAAAGATAGATTTCATCCGCAGCGCGGGGACAGCCGCCGAGTGGGTAACTGCTCAGCTCCTCCAAGTTTGATGCAGCCAAAGGGAATGATAGCATATGGCCGTTGACAAAAGAAAGGAAATAACACTAATGAACAATACACTGGTTGTTTATTATTCGCTTTTTGAAACCACAAAGCATCTAGCATTAGAAATAGCAAAGCAGACTCTTGGGTCATCGAATAGCTCAACCTTTGTCGCCGTGACCGGATTTATAATCAGTATTCCTGTTGCGGCGGCGTCAATGGGTTCATTGTATGGTTATCTAGGCAATATGATAAACCTAGTGTTGCCACCTATTGTCAGCCCCCTTTATGTGATAATATCCTTCGCAGCTATCATGCTGACCTATCAACTTAGCAAGGCGCTTCGTGCAGGGAACTTTGAAACAGTTTCCATGAGCGAAGCACTAAAAGCTGGAACAGAATAATTAAATTAGGAAAAAGCGTCCTTCCTTCTATTAATAAAAAAGGGGACACCGCAGTGTCCCTCAGAAACTTTTTATTATGCCGCTACTGAACAGCATCCACCACATAATTAACGGTTTTTTCCCTCGTTAATATGTGGCGCAGAAAATTTCCTTTTCGCTGTAGTGCGGTTGCTACTTCATCCGGACTATAGGCTAATGCTTCAATAGGCTCCATTACTTTTGCCGCAGCCTTCCCTAAGATTTCCCACCGCTGCCAGGCAGCCATATGTGCAAAATCATTTGAGATAACTATTAAATCAAAATCGCTATCGTCTGTAGCGTTACCCCTAGCTTGTGAGCCAAACAACAGTGCCTTTTCAACAGTAATACCTTGTGCCTCTACAGCTGCTAAAAAAGACAAAATTATTGAGTTGACATGATCTGCCGTAATAGCCACTGCATCACTTCCTTAGTCTTGGCCAAATAATCCCACGCCACTTCTTTCGGGTAACGTTTAATAGCATCGTCCAACAAATCAGGATAACGAGTCCCAACCCCCGCCATGTTAAGAACTGCGATAAACTCCGAGAGGTGCTCAGGAAGTTCCACCGCGGTAATTTTTACTAAACGGATAAGATTATGCGTTCGAGGTGGAGTATTCCCAGTTAGTTCTACAACTAAACCTTTAAGAGCTTTTTCGATAGCTAGTTGGCACATAAAGGCCGCATATACATATCTACCAGCTCTACACATTGCCTCGGCCGTATCGATATCATACTCTGATTGTCGTAGCCATTCCGTAGTCTCGGGAAGCACAATGATATTCCACCCTTATTAGTATCTGTTGCTTTGATTATAACCCCGGGATGTTGATTAGTAAAGCGAACGTTACCACAGGATACCATCTACTTCCAATACCATTCTTTCGTAGTAATAAGGACTATCACGAGAGTATTGCCAACTCATGTTATGATAAGGATAGTGAAACCACGTCTTAAGCACCAAAAAGTTGTCGCAATAAAATATTAAGTGTCCCGTAATCAGGAGAGTGTACGGAGACAATCTAAACTGTCAAGTAGCTACAGGGCCAATTGGTAGTTGGATGAAGATTGCAAAGGAAACTTACGACGCATCAGTAGTATTATACGACATAAATTTTCTATGAAGCGGCGTAATCCTGTGGCTGGCAAGACACAGATGGTCAGAACTTATGGGTTATACGTTAGTGTAAAATAACTGTAGGTCACCACTAATTTTCTGCTGGAAATTGGGGAGTTTTAGGGGGGCCACCAAATGAAACTTAAAATATTCATTGCGGTAAGTGTCATTGGGTTAGCGTTGGGGTATATTTAGTGATGTGCACTCATATAAAACGCAAAACCCAGATGACTACATTAGTTTTACTACGATTTATATGACAGCTTCTGATCACCTTTTTCAGTTGATCAGCAGAGCCTATAATTATTCTGCGCGGGGACAGCTACCGAGTGCGAAACCGCTTGGCTCCTCCAAGTTTAAGTTTGATACAGTCAAAGGAGGATTGATAGCAATTCCATAATCTGGTGGTCTAATTTTCATGGCCAAAAGTGTTCATTCTCAACTGGCCGTTGACAGCTAAGGAGGACCTTGACAAAACTAAAATAAATCGCTATGGCTGCCGGTGCGAACAAGAATGACTTCTTTAGCATCAATGTGGTAAATCAAAAGCAAGTCGGCCTGGATGTGGTACTCGCAATAACCGCTCCACTTGCCGGCAAGGTTATGGTCACGAAACCTTGATATCCAGCCCACGTTTTTCCGCAAGCTTATAGTCCTTCTTAAATTGTGTTGTCCATACAATCTGACGGATCATGATTTCAACTCCCGTAACGCTTCCTCGACATCAGAATAACGCTTGACATTCGGATCACTTGCAATTTGTCCCGCTTCAAGCAATGCAGCAGTAGTTACAGCGTTAGGGATGTTTGTGGTGATTTCAAAGGGGATACGACCTTCCCTTATGGATTGGCGAAGAAAAACATTAAAGGCTGTGGTCATATTAAGGCCAAGCT
>DURJ01000087.1 GCA_012837285.1 Bacillota bacterium | reverse complement strand
GGTTTTGGATCGGCTGGTACACAATGTCGACAAAATTATTATGAGAGCTGACTCTATGCGAAAGGTACTTGCGGATATGACAGCGAATGAATATCTTAATTAATTTGAGATTGTAGCTAAGCAGATTCAGAAGTATTCCGACCTTATGTAAACCTGGTTTAGCGAGGAAGGTTCCTGGTGTTTTTCAGAATAATATGTAATTACTTGCCTCGGTGATGAACATTGGTGTGACCCCAAAAAGACCCGCAAGAGGGGGAATAATATGGAACATGGGAAAAACCGCCAAACCGAGCCGCATTATTATTCCGACAGGCTTAAACACAAGTTGGCCAAGATGCGCTTTGCCCCCGCTATTGTTGTCGAGGCTCCGTCCGGCTATGGTAAGACCACGGCAATAAGGGATTACTTAGAGGCCGGGCTTCCCCAAGGTACGCCTGTCTATTGGTTTACAGCAACGAATGAAGCGCCTACTGCAAGTTTTAGGCGTTTTTGTCGGGAGATTGAGAAGATCGACCGCCATGCCGGTGAACGCCTCCTTAAAATCGGACTGCCAAACGCTGCTACCATCGGTGAAGCAATGGATGCCCTAAGGTCTATCCGTTGCCTACACGAAACCTATCTTGTCCTTGATAATTTCCAATTCTTAGACGGTGTATTGCCACCTGCCGTTGTTACGGCTCTGCTGGAGCATGGCAGTCAAAACTTACATGTTCTCGTTGTTACCCAAATGCTTAAGCGAAATATGCTTGCTGCCCTTATGGGTCATGGGGTTTTGCACATTGGCACAGCTGATCTGCGGCTGGGAGCCGAGGACATACGCCGTTACTGGGCCCTTGCCAATGTGAGCATTACTCCAAGCGATGCCCAGGACGTTGCGCGCTATACGGAAGGATGGATAATAGCAGTCTATTTGCAGCTTCGTGCCTTTCAAGAGACAGGCACATTCTCTGATACATCTGGTATTCTGGCTCTTATGGAGCATTTGGTATGGGATAGATTGACAGAAGAACAGCAAGTTTTTCTGTTGCACCTGTCGCCGTTTGAGACGGTCACCGTACAACAGGCAAGTTACCTCATGGGATGCGACGAATTGCCCGAGTATGCTTGGGCTGCACTGGCGAGCCCCTTCATCCAATACAATCCAGCCGAACGGCACTGTGAGCTACACAGCATTCTGACCGATCTGCTGGCTCAGAAGCGCGGGGAGCGAGGGGCCGAGTTTGAACGCCGGTGCTTACTGCAGGCGGGAGATTTTTGCCGAGATGATGGCCAAACTGCAGTGGCGTTGAGCTTTTATGCTCGGATTAAGGATTACGAGCAGATGCTCTCGCTTGATCTCTCTCACATGACTTTCGAGACAATTAACGGCGCGCCTTTTGCGGAGCTGGCTCTTGACATCGCGAAGAATTGCCCTTCAGATTTGAAGAAGGCGCATGGTCTGAACATGCTTCGAATTGCCTGGGTGCTTCTTACTTTCAGAATGAACGATGAGTTCGATGTGCTGATGGACGAGTTGTACACAATGCTTGGTATCAGCGATCAGGTGTTGCCGCACCGTCCTGATCGGAACGCCGATTCACAGTTGATTGGCGAGTGGATGCTTCTTTCCTCATTCAGAAGTTTCCCCCACCTAGATGAGATGACAGCCGTTCTAAGGCAGGCCGCCCTGTTTTTAGGAGACCGGTGCTCTAAGGTAATCCTTCCGACAGCCCTCTGGTGCTTCGGCAACTACTCCCCGTTGACGGAGTTCTACACTGCGCCTGGTAAAGCTGATTATGAGGCCGAGGTGCTGGAGAAGTACATCGCCATTTATTCGCGTCTAACTAATGGTCACGGCAGTGGTGCAGACGCGTTATTTCGTGCGGAACTGGCTTATCAGCGGGGAGATTTGAGCGATGCGGAGATACTTGCCTACAAGGCGGCCTTTATTGCCGAAAGCAAACAGCAAAGCGTGATCCAGTTGGGCGCCTCCATATTGCTGGCTCACATTGCGTTGCACAAGGCAGATACAGCCGGCTGGCAGCGTGCTATTGCTTCAATGGAGCGCGCGGCCTCCTTCGACTACCAGAACACGTTTGTTATTCGGTCGCTTTTGGACATTATTCGAGGTGTGCTTCTGAATGAATTTCAGAATCAGACGAGTATCGCTGATTGGCTGAAGAATGCCGATTTTGCCGGGCGCTGCCTATCGCCTGCCATGACCAACAGTGCTTTGTTTGTGCACCTAAGCTTTCTCATGCATGAGGGGGAGTTTGCACGGGTGATCGGTACGTTGCAGGCTGCATGGCCTAGACTACTAAGTCCTTATGCCAATCTCTTTGCCTATTTTGTTATGGCCATCAGCCATATGTCGTTGGGCAACCGTGTCCAGGCTGCCGAGTTTCTGGAGCTTGCTGCTCGCGGGGCTCTTCCCGACGGGTTGGTGTCTCCCTTTGCCGCTTATTCACGGCTGCTTGGAGACTTGGTTGATGAGGTTATTGAGCGGGACTATCCCGAGCTTTTGGACAAGTTCAGCGCTGTTAGGAAGCGTTTCTCAGGCGGCTGGTCTACGTTACGTGAAGCCCTTTTTTCAGGCGAGCTGCCTCCTGACCTCACTGAACGGGAATATGAGGTAGCCAAGCTGGCAGCCGAGGGGCTGCGCAACAGCGAGATTGCGGAGAAGCTGGTGGTAACGGAAAGCACGGTGCGTACGCATCTGCGCACGATATTTCAGAAGCTTCAAATCGACCGCCGCGCCCGGCTGGCAGAAAAGCTAAAATAACGGCGGCTTAAGATTCAAATTCGTCCATCAAGATCGTCCATCTGGACGATGCGCAATCCAAAATCCCATTCTATAGTTAATCTGTAGGATGGGATTTTTCTCTTTACCTTGACGTGAAAGGAGGCCTATGGATGAGTTATATTAAAGCCGTTCGGCCGATGAAGGGCTACCGACTGCTGATGGAAATGGAAGGGGGCAGCACGGTTATAGCAGATCTTTCTAAAAAACTGCACACGATGAAATATGCCGAGCTGGCCGACGAAGAATTCTTCAAAACCGCCACCACCGATGGCGATTATGTTATCTGGGGCGGCGGGCGGTTGCGCCTGACCGTTAACGAACTAATGGAGGTGGTTTTATTGGGATGAATAAGGCCGAAACAGGTTCACCGGCACTTTTTCCAGGCCAAGCGGCCAAAAAGATCTTAAAACCAAAATGAGAGCGGAGGTGTATAGGTTGGGACGCAAGTCTTATCGTCTTGTGGCTGTCTTGACTCTGTGGGCGTTAGTGCTTACTGCTATTCCGGTGGCAGCAGCGCCCGATAGCAAAGGCCACTGGGCCGAGACGGCCATCCAACAATTAGTGGATTTAGGGGCAGTATCCGGCTTACCCGATGGCACTTTCCGACCGGACTTAACTGTTACCCGAGCTGAGTTCGTAAGTATGGTGAACAAGAGTGTAGGGATTACTGCGGTAACAGGGAGCAGCCGCTTCAGGGACGTAAAACTCCAGGATTGGTTTGCCGGCCAGGTAGAGGCGGCTGCAGCATATGGCTATGTGGCTGGCAATCCCGATGGGACCTTCAGTCCCTACCGTCCTATTACCCGCGAACAAGCGGCGGCTATGTTAGTGAGAGCTTTCGGCTTTAGCAAACTAGATACCGAAGCCGAGCAGAATGCTGTACTGGCACCTTTTACCGATGCTGACAAGGTGAGTGCTTGGGCTAAGGCCGATGTGGCCACCGCTGTTAGCTTAGGGCTTATGAGTGGTTACACGCCCTCTACTTTAGCGCCCCAACCGGTAGGTCTTACCGCTGTCGGCTGGCAACAGTGGGAAGCCGCCCGCAGCACAGAACAAAG
>DURJ01000086.1 GCA_012837285.1 Bacillota bacterium | reverse complement strand
CTCCACATTATCTCTTCCTCATCCTCAGGACCTGACAGCTCATCGGCAAAGTTTACTACATAAAAAATATGCTCGAAGCCCCGTGATAGCAGTTCTGCTTTAATAAACCGTTCTTCCTCCAACGTCAGAAGTTGCTGGCACGATAACACAACCACAGCGGCATCAGACTGATTAAGAAACTGTAGCGTTATTCGCTGGCGAGTATCATTATCCTCCAGGCCTGGCGAATCAACTAGTTGTACACCGTTATGACAAAGGTCAAGTGGGTACTCAATGTCAACCCGTTCGATAACAGTGTCTATTCGAGAACCGAAAGCATCTTCGGTTCGCCCACCACGGGGAATAACAACGTAGTTGTGCAGCTCCTCAACCGGAACGGTCTTTGTCCCTCCATGATTCGACTTGAAATGTATCGTAGCCCGTGGCACTTCGCCATACTGAATAGTGGTAATGACAGCCGTGGTGGGAGTTAGTTTGGCCGGCAAGACATTTCTTCCCAACAAAGCGTTAACCAGTGTCGATTTCCCTCGGGAAAACCCTCCGACAAACACTACGCGAAAAACATCCTCGGATACGATATGCCTAACTCTTCCTAGGTTGGTCTGAGCAACATCACTTATTCCTAGTTCCAAAGATGATTCTTCTAAAGTATCTAATATCCCAACGAGCAACTCCTTGACTTGATGAAAATCATGATATGTTTGGACGGTATCCATCTTAACAGATTCCAAAACTCACACACTCCTTCACTTTGCCTGGGAATACGACACCCGGTAACCACAATAGACACAGAACTTTGATGCCGGAGATAAAGGTTGGCCACAAGCGGGACAGGAATGACTATTGATGTTGCCACGGTCTCCATATCGTTTCATAATCCGGTCATAACCACCTAGGTTTATCCATTGTTCCATCTCCGAAATTCTGATCACAATCCAGGGATGAGTACTCCAGGCCTGGCACAAAAACCTGTAAAATTTATTTAGATCCTCACCGCTGAAGTCCTCAAATTCTTGGGACTGAATAGAAATTTCATCCATACTAAGTTCATGTTCCAAAGAAGCAGGCACCCCAGCCAACTTGTAGAAAGTACTACGTACAACATCCGGGGCTTGAACTGCAAGCAACCCCGCCCTATCAGCTGTCAGTTCAGATTTTCTGATCCAGTCATAGAGGGCCATTTGAAAACCGCTTCCCACCAAACTGCCCAGCCCTAGGGTGGCTTGTCCGATTGTCCGCATAATCACTGGCAGATAAAAACCGATTTGGTGATAAAGAACATGTTCACTTTTCACATGGCCAACTTCATGGCCAATGACAAACCGAAGCTCATCAGGTGTCAACCGGTTGATAAGTTCGGTGGTAACCGTAACTTGAGGTGCTTCAACTCCTCGGGCAAAGGCATTTAGGGAAAAGTCTTGTTGGACAAAAAGGTCAATTCCAGATACATCTAAGGTTTCGCAAACATCCTGAAACAGTGTGTACAATGACTTGAACTGCCGTGGTCCAACTCGGATAGAGTTGGCCATGCTCTGCATTCTTATCATCCTATCTAGTCCCAACGAATTTGCCTTTTTTGAAATAGCTACAAGACCAGGAATGGCTTGGAGGGTATTCATGGCTTCTATATCACGAGTATGAAGGTAGTCCGCCGGGGCTAGGTTCTTTAATTTCTTTGCCACTAAATCAATTATCCCCTTCCTCTAGAACTTTGCCGCAGTAAGCACAATAAAATCTTTCTTTCCCGTTCATCTTCCCGCAGCTACCACACTTGACACCATCTCTGCCGGCCGTCCTACTCACCCGGGGTACGGTTTGCACGTACGTACTATGATATGAAGCAGGCTTCCTGCACTTCCTTGCCAGTATAGAAGCAGCTACAATTCCTGCTAATGCACCAGCCCCTGCTCCTATAGCACCCTTTCTGCTGCCAAGCACTGCCCCAAGTACCGCTCCCGCTGTCATTCCACCAAATAGTAGGTTGTCATCGCTCAAAATCAACACCGTCCTTTTTCTTTGATCAAAAGTTCTGATTACCTGTAGCCATTTCCTCTTATGCCAATTTGGACACTTTCGCTTACGCTTAAGACGGAAGGAGCTGTCATGGCAAAGTACTACTCAACCATTTAGTCCAAAAATCGTTATCGTATGATAATTCGACCTTGCGCTACAAAACCCTGCTAATTCTCTTGGTAATTTCGACGACTCAGTCTTATTTTGGCTGGGTTCAGAGATGCTCCCAAAGCATCACTCATGCTAGACAAAGCCCCCCTGCCTTGTCCTGCCAAGGTAGGGGGGCTTCAATGTGTCGATATTCCTTTGTACTTAGACGGCAATATCCTCCAGTCCTAACTCTTGTAGCTTTTCCGGCGTGGGGATGCCGTTGCTGTCCCAGCCTTTTGCGTTATAGATCTGATCCAGCAATTTATCCTGATCTACCGTCTGCCCTTTGCCGAGCCCATTCGGCGCCGGTTCGGTGCTGAAGCGTTCCGGCAGATAGTCATCTTTGCGGGTAAAACCGCCGCACCCTGTCGGCTCGATCCCCATAGCTTGTAGCCTTAGGGGACCAAGATCGGAAAATTGTGCCTGGGTATTATGTTCTACCCATTGGCCTCCAATTCCTGCCAATTTCGATAAGGGTGCCACTAAAAAGAAACCCGGTGAGCCACGCCATTTCTAAGCACACCCAAGCCTTCAATCTCCACCTCCACTATATCCCCGGGGCGAAGGAAAACCGGCGGCTTGCGCACAAAACCCACTCCGGCCGGGGTGCCGGTGGCAATTACATCGCCAGGGTCTAAGGTCATCAGCTTAGACAGAAAAGAAACCAAGTGCGCAACACCAAATATCAAATGGCGTGTACTCGAGGACTGCATGGTTTTTCCATTCAGGCGCAGTTCTATCTTGAGGTTTTCCGGGTTTTGTATCTCATCTTTGGTCACCAGCCAAGGCCCCATCGGCGCAAACGTATCCAAGCACTTGCCTTTCATCCACTGCCCGTCACGCATCTGCAGATCCCGAGCGCTGACATCGTTGAGATTGGTATAGCCGGCTATATAGTCCAGCACCTCTTCTTCACTTATATTATAGGCCCGCCGGCCGATCACCACCGCCAGTTCGGCCTCATAATCTACTCTATCAGTTAAACCCACGGGCAAGAGAATATTCTCATCCGGTCCAATGACAGAGTTAGCATATTTACCGAAGATAACCGGTTCCTGCGGTAACGGCAAATTGCTTTCCTCGGCATGGTCACGGTAGTTTAAGCCGATACCGATAACCTTATTAGGGTTAGTAATCGGCGCCTTAAGCACCACCTGATCTAAAGGCAGGCCCACTTCAGTTAGCCATCCTGGGCTGGTTCTTGCCATCTCTTCTACTTGAAGTGCATACTCCAAGCCCTGTTCCAAGCCCAAGAACGTCTTCAGATCACAGTCTTCCGGCAGGTATCCTCCCTTGCCAGCAGCAGCCATGCCTGCCAGAAGGTCTACTGCCTGATCGCCAACAACTATGCCGATACAAAACTGGTCTTGATACTCATAAGTTACAAGTCTCATGCCGGCTCTCCTTTCCGGTTAATATCATTTTTCCTATTCCATATGGAAGGATTCTTTCCCTGCTCAAAAAAGACCTTTGCCATCATCCAGACGGCAAAGGTCTCTGCCTTATATAAAATGTCTCTAGTGCTGCCTAGTCGTCAAAAGCCTGGCTTACTTTCCATACTTTCCATACGTTGCCCACCAGATCCGGGCCTGGCTTGAGCGTCTGCTTGCCCGGTTTCCAGCCGGCCGGAGTAGCTTCTGCACCCTTAGAATTCCTGACTAGCTGAAAAGCTTGAATCTGTCTGATGGTCTCCTTCACATTTCTGCCCACTGGCGGCGTCAGCACTTCAAATCCTCGTACAATGCCATCAGGGTCGATGATAAAGCGGCCTCTTGTTTCCACCCCGCCGTCTTCATCATAGACGCCGTACATTTTGCCGATCTTCCCATCCTGATCCGATAACATGGGAAAAGGTATGTCTTTGCCGATCATCTTCGACAGTTCATGGTCATTCCACATTTTATGCACAAAAACGCTGTCCACACTCATAGACAATACTTGTACACCTAGCTGCTCGAATTCCGGGTTCATTTCAGCAACTGCTGAAACTTCAGTAGCTCAGACGAAGGTGAAATCACCTGGATAAAAACAAAGCACTACCCATTTACCTTTATATTCCGACAGACTGGTGGTTATGAACTTGCCCTGATGGAAAGCAGGGGCTTTGAAATCCGGAGCCGGTTTACCAACTTTAATCACTGGTTTCTTCTCCTCCTTAACGGTGCTAATGCTGGGTTCAGCAACTGGAGCTGTCGGCGGCTCAAGATCCGGCCGCTCGCATCCCACCTTAAACTCTTCCGGCACAGCGCGGCCTCCTTTCATAACGATTCATAATGATTCAAGGAACTCTATATACTTATTTAATATCATAACCATTACTAAATAGCAAGGGGGTTTGGAAAATCTATCTCAAAGCCTTTTGGTACCTAAACTCTACTTTTGTTCTGTCACTTCCTCGGGAAAGAAGGACAGGCCCTAGGCCGTTTTGGCTAGTATTCCCCTTGTAACCGGAGGACTATTCTCTTTTGTTATGTTTACAATCGGTACCCATTTGCATGGGCACCTCCCATAAAAAACCCCGCCCTGTAAATAAGGGTAGGGGTTTTGCCGGCAGTATTGTGCTGAGGGTATTGATCGGTATCGCTTTGACCATGAGGGGTGCTTTCAAGCAATATCCAGCAGCCCCTGATACTGGGCCCGAAAAGTAGGATCGGTGCGACGGGTGCTGTATGGTTCAGGGATCACGATCCGCTTAGCAACTTCAAGCGGCGGACCGTTCAGCAGATACAGTTCGTCAGCCAAATTCAGCGCTTCCCCCGGATCATGGGTATTAAGCAAAATCAGTCTTTCCTTGGCCTGCGGGGCGATAATATCCATAACCTGCTTTTTCGTGACTGTGTCCAAACCCTTGAATGGTTCATCCATTAACAATACAGGAGCGTCGAAGGCCAGGGCCCGGCCAATAGCCACCCGCCGCCGCATGCCACCGCTTAGTTCTTGTATTGACTGGTTTTCAGTTCCGCCCAGACCCAGTTCCACCAGCAAGCGCTGAGCGATA
Source organism: Bacillota bacterium (assembly GCA_012837285.1). Taxonomy (NCBI): domain Bacteria; kingdom Bacillati; phylum Bacillota; species Bacillota bacterium. Next base: position 4,972 of record DURJ01000086.1, on the reverse strand, counting down.
CCGGTATGCTGCTGTGGCCCATCCAGCACGATTTCGATGTTCTCCCCCACGCTGCTCCAGGGCAGCAGGCGATCCTCCTGGAAAACAAATGCACACCGCTCCGGGGCTTCCACCGAACCGCCATCAGGCAGCAACAGTCCGCTTATCAACAGAAACAGAGTAGTTTTGCCTGAACCGGAAGGGCCCATAAAGGCAACGATCCCCCGCTCCGGCAGCTCCAGAGAAAAGCGATCCAGCACCTCTACGTTTGGAAAACGTTTGCTCAGTTCTACCAGCTTTATCATCCCTATACTCCGTTCCCGTACCTTAATCCTGACCAACATTGTATTTTTGTCCCATCCGTCTGATCACATTTACCAGTACATACTCCACCAACACACTCAGTACCACCACAACCACAGTCCAAGCCAACAATTCCGCTGTCTCCAGATAGATTTTGGCATTGTACAGGTGTTCACCTATCGACTGCCGCGGTACACCAAGCACCTCGGCTGCGATTCCCGCTTTCCAGGCAAACCCCATCCCGGTCATGCAGGCGGCCAGAAAATACGGCATTACTGAGGGAAGGTAGATAAAACGCAAAGTCTTCAGCCGGGAAAAGCGAAACACCTGGCCCATCTCCAGCAGACGGCGATCGGTCTTGGCAATCCCCTGAGCCACATTGGTCCATATAATAGGAAGTACCATCAGGAAGGCGATGAACACCGAAACACGGTCGCCGTGCAGCCAAATAAGCGCCAAGATGATAAACGAAGCTACCGGCGTCGCCTTAATCGTACTGATGGCTGGGACCAAAAACGCCCGGGCAGCCGGGACAAAACTAGTGAGCACCGCCAGCCCCGAACCGGCGGCAACCGCCAGCAAAAAGCCCAGCAGCACCCGCAGTAACGAGTTGCCCACCGACAGCCAAAACTCGCTGGTGACCACCAGTCGGCCAAGAGTATGCAGCACCTGTACCGGGGAAGCCAGCAGCACGTCTTGCCCAACCAGTCGATAGAGCAGGGCCCATACACCCAGCCAAATCACAGCCACCAACACCTGACCCAGGTAGATGCGGGGTGGTTTTTTCTTATTTGGCGTAATAGAAGTCGTCACTTGGCAATTTCCCCCCGACAGCTTTGGGGTTGGCATCAAATAGAACATCATAGAAAGCCATGGCGCTCCGCCGCATGGCCTCGCCGTCCAGGTAAACGATGTTGCAGCCCGGAATCGCTTTCTCGGCCAAAGCGGCATCAGCCATAATACCATTTGCGGCCACCATCTGGGCCGCTTCGCCTGTATGCTCATTGACAAAGGCGGTGGAAGCCTCATATTCGGTCAGAAAAGTATCAACCGCCTCTTTGTTGGCCTCAGCAAAATCTTTGCGCGCCACCAGACAGCCCATGGTCAGTTCCACTCCAGTAGTGCCGGCTTTGGCAGTAGCTTGCCGCCATTCGTCGGTAATGTCAAGCGCAATCCGGACGTCACTGTTTTTCGCCATTACCGAAGTAACAAAGGGCTCCGGCAACATCACCAAATCAGCTTTCCCAGTGGCGGTCAGGGTCGCCAGCTCCGCGTGTTCGGACAGGAAGTCTACCGTGACATCTTGGCCGGGAACCAGGCCGTTCTGCTCCAGCAAATAATTTAGGGCATATTCCGGCGTCGCTCCTTGCCCGGTGGCGCTGATGGTTTTCCCTTTCAGATCCGCCATGGACTGGACGCTGTTACCGTTTTCCAATACATAGAGAACCCCCAAAGTGTTAATGGCAATCAGCTGAATGTTGCCATTGGTTTTGCTGTGCAGCACAGCGGCCAGATTGGTGGGGACGGCCGCCACATCAACGCTGCCCGAGGTCAGCTTTGCAACGATTTCATCAGGAGCCCCCAGCAGCTCAAACTCGTAGTCGTTAGCGGTGGTACCCGCTTTGCTGTCTTCCATTAATTTCACCATGCCGATTCCGGTTGGGCCTTTGAGTGCCGCCACCTTAATAAGCGCTTTACCAGCGGGTTCCGGTTGTTCAGCGGCCTTCGGCCCGCCGCACCCGGCCAGCAAAGTCACCAATAGAATTATTATCAGCAGCCGGGCCATAACACCAGTTACTTGTTTCAATTAATACCCTCCCTGTATTGATTTGATTCAAAATATGCGGATGATGGACGATAGTGGTTAAGTAAGCCGGCCAACGTCTTGGATATGGATACAGTTTTGATCTCTTTGAATTATTCCCTCCTCCACCAGATTGTCTAGCACCCGATACAAAGAAGCCCGGCTGATGTTCAGCGCTGCCGCCAGATCTTTCATGCTGTAGATCAGACAAACTTCGTGCCCGCCGTTGCTCGGAGCCGCATTGTCGGCTAGATAGTCCAGTACTTTGCGCTCAGCACTCGAGCGCGTGAACCGGTCAATTTTATGGTTTAGAAAGTAGATACGGCTAGAAAGATAACTGATATAATTGCGGGCCAGACGATAATCAGCCTGAAACATCCTCTCCAGCGCCGCCTGGGACAGAAACAGCAACTTAGTGTCTACGGTAGCGGTGATTTCCACCACATAATAATCAAAGTCGTGAAACAAGGTGGCCCCGCCCACCAAGCTACCCTCCGACAGGATATTCATAATCATCTTCTGGCCGTCGTCCAAAATCTTACTCACTTGTACACAGCCCTCGAGAATGATGCCAAGCCGGCGTTGATAGTTGCTGCGCTGATAGATGACCTCCCCTTTCTCAAAGCGGCCGTAGGTCACTCCTGCAACAGCTAAACAACGGTTCAGCTCAGCCACAGTCAGGCCCGTAAACAGCGGGGTATGCAGGAGAAGTTCTTGGGGTCGATTTGTTATCTCTGCAGCCATCTCGAATCCTCCTGAAAAGTGTCTTATATGAGACACCTACATTTTACAACTGAATTATACCGGTTGCAAGCTCTTTCGGCCGAAACGGAAACATTCCACACTTCCGGCTGTGAAGCGAGGGATTTCGGTTTAACTAACCATCTTCAAGAAGCTTGAATGGAACACCCCTACCCTGTACACAGCTAGGCCTAAGGGTAGGGGTAAGTTGTTATGTGCCTCAGTAAAGGCTTCCCTTAACTTTCGGGGCAGCCCCTAATTCTTGTAATTTCCGACTTCCGCTGTTTAGCTAAGCAGGTCCTGAGAAAGACCTCTATTTTGCGTTGTTCTCTATAAAACGCTGCAGTATGGTCGCGGCCTCGGCCCTGGTGGCGAGCCCTGCCGGATCAAGGATATTACCGTCCTTGCCCTGGATCAGTCCGGAGCCTACCGCCCACTCCATGGCTGCCACAGCCCACTTTGAGGTTTGGCCGCCATCAGTAAAGCCTGTCAGGGAACCAGACTGTGACACATCATATCCTGCATACTTAGCATAACGGTAAAGGATGCAAGCCATCTGCTCACGGGTAATGCTGTCATTGGGTCCAAACCGATTGCCCCCGTAGCCCCCTACAATACCGTTTGCTGCTGCCCAGGCCACTGCATCTTTATACCATGTGCCTTCTGCCACATCGTTGAAGATGTCCCCCAGACCGGCCGGTGTTTTCTCCAGACGGTGGAGAATGGTAACGATCATGGCCCGGCTGGTATTCGAGAATGGACTGAAAGTGTCAAGTCCAGTACCTTGCATCAGTCCCTTTTCGTAGGCATACTTCACACTGTTGTAGAACCAGTTGTTTTCATGGACATCCTTGAAAGGCAGCTCTATCACCGGAACGTCTTCCACTGTTTCTTCCACCTTCTTGAACGTAGCTGAAATGGTATGCTCTCCAGTGACCTTGTTGAAGGTGTAGCTTGTTTTTGCCCCAATACTCTTTCCATCTACCAACACATCTTCAATTTCATAACCGGGATCAGGGGTGATGGTGAATGTCTGAGCAGCATTGGCCTTAACCTTGAAGGTTTTGGGTGTGATGGTGCCACCGGTACCGGCGGTAACACTGATTGTATAGGTAGCCACGCCGCCAGAACCAGTGCCTGGTGATACACTCGCTGATGTTTTTGTGGTAAATTGCAGCTTCCTTGGTACACTCTGCAGGTTGTCTGCAGTGTCCTGGGCTACCGCGTAAAGGTCGTAAGCAGTATCCGAATCCAGTCCGAAGATACTGGTATTTCCCACGGTGTCAGCCGTCAAGCTAATGGAACCTTTACGTCCATCTGCCACCGGGTTGTCACTACTGTCCTTACCAGACTTGACCTGCTGTGAACTGGGAGAGGCTGATCCACCGGCAAGAACCACGTAATAGGCTGTGCCATCCTCGTCGATCTTGGCCTTGAGCGTTATTCCAGAGGCTGTTATGTCAACAGCTTTAGGGAAACCCTCTGCCCACACAGGCGGCTCTGTATCGGGTACAGCCACCACTAGAGCTAAAAATGGATACCCATTGTTCTCGTCCGCATCAATACCCCATGTGTTCACGAAATCCCAATCTGCATAGTTCTCTTGCTTTTTCATCATTGAGGTCGTCATGCCTATACCACCGGCGGATATAACCTTGCCCGAAGTCTCCGTGTCCCAATAGCTGTGTTGAACATTGCCATAGATGATCTTCCCTACCAGACCGCCGAGATCTGTTGCTTCACTGGTTCTGCCTTTAACAGCACCCGTTGAATACGATTCGGTGATCGTGGCCGGCATGCTTTCATAACCCCAGTTCGACCCCACCAGACCACCCACGTATTTATTGCCGGTTACGTCACCCGTGGCATAAGAACTGATTACTTGATGTCTGTTCTCGCCCGCCAAACCGCCAACATACCCCCATTTACCATTCACTGTTGCCGAAGCGTAACAGCCGGTTATCGTGCCCTGGTTCAAACCCACCAGGCCGCCGACATCTTCGTCGCCTGCAACCTGACCCGTGGCGTAACAGGACGTAACTGCACCATCGGAACCAATTTCTCCTGCCAAACCTCCAACCTGATATTGACCGGTGACATTTACATCCAGCATCCTCACGTTCCGGATATCGGCGTGATCAGCGT
>DURJ01000085.1 GCA_012837285.1 Bacillota bacterium | reverse complement strand
GGCAAGCGGAACAAGAGCTGGGGTCCTTGCATTGCCGCGATCTCCGCGACCCAAACAACAGAGAAAAATGCGGGCCAGTAGTGCTAAAGGCGGCCCAGATACTCAGTGATTTACTTAGCGACCTCCTTTGAAGTTCACATTTAGGCAGGAAATTGCCACTAGTTCGCGAATAAAAACTTAGGATAGTGTTTACATAACCCAATCAAGCTGGCAGTGGTTTGTTCTCTTGACCACGAAGGAAAGATCCATTTGCCGGTTGGCACTTTGAAACACAGGAAAACGAGGGGACAAGTCCCCTCGTTTCAGCTCCTCCCCGTCTCAGCGAACAGAACAATTTTAGAAAGAAGGCGAATACATAATGAAGGCGTCTTACAGCGGCCAGGGCATAAAAGAAGGAATAGAAACCCTGGCCTTGTTCATGAAAGAAGCAACAAATACGGTAGTTCTAACAGGAGCAGGCATGGATACCGAAAGTAACATCCCGGATTTCAGGAGCAAAAGCGGCTGGTGGAGAAAGATGGATCCCAGCACAGTGGCCAGTGTGACAACGCTACAGCAAAACTATCCTTTGTTTCATGAGTTCTACTCCATGCGCATCAAGATGCTAGCAGGTGTTAAACCTCATAAAGGGCATCATGTTTTAGCCGACTTGGAACGGAAAGGACTAATAAAGAGCATTGCCACCCAAAACGTATCCGGCCTGCACCGTCAAGCCGGAAGCAAATCCGTGTACGAACTTCATGGGAACATCAAAACAATAAGATGTAACCAGTGTAATAGCTCCGCCGAACTTCAGGACTTCTTGGATAGAAGAAATTGCAGTGCCTGTGGACAAAACCTACTCCGACCCAACGTGGTCTTGTTTGGAGAATTCTTGCCGAAAGACGCCTGGGGTTCAGCAGAACGAGACATCAGACAAAGCGACCTTCTGGTTGTCATCGGCACCAGCTTAAAAGTCTCACCGGTAAATGAGCTTCCCATGTTAGCTCCAGGCAAAGTCGTGCTCATCAATAACGAAGACACAAGCTCCGCCTGCAAATTCGACCTCAAGATTATCGGCAAAGCCAAAGAGGTCCTGGAAGAACTGAGCCTTAGTTTAACATAAGTCTCCCAGTAGCTTCTTTTTGGAAGTACTGGCTTGTCAATCAGACAGATTGCGAGGGTAACAGGGATTAACAGGGGTGTTGTTTTAAGAGCATAGATGTGTCAATAATCTCGTCCCCATAACATCCCGTTAGCCTAAATGTGCCAACAATCCCGTTCACCTTACATCGGGCCCTCTTTAAGCTAGCTTTAACTTTTGTCTCACCGGGGTAAATTAGTCTGAAATGGTATTGCTTTGCATGCAATCGATACGGTAGAATATATGTAGATAATGCGTATAAAAGAACGCAGTAAAAGCATAATATGGAAGGGAGGATAATTCTGTGGGAGTGGATATGATCATGAAAAAGCCGCTTTTTTCCAGCGATCAAATTGTTAACGTTAGTGAGGTTCAGAGAAAATGGAAAAGTGTCGTCGAACCAAAGCTTAAGAATGAGCCTTTTATTATGATGTTTTCTGGTTCCCAGCCAAAGGCAACTATACTAAGCTATGATAATTTCGAGGAATTGTGGCAAAATGCTAACGAGGCGGCAGAATTACGGCTTAAGCTAGAGTTAGCGTATAGGATAATAGAACAAGAAGCAATCAAAAGCCCCTTATTGTCGCTAGAAGATGTGGTGTCTCAAGCGAATATAACACTCGAAGATTTGGAGGAGGCTCCTGATGTCGAAATCGATGCTGACTAGCTTCCTCCCGGACAACGTCAAGTTCTTTCCTTCAGCTGCAGATGATTTTCTTAGTCTGGATAAGAGTCGCCAAATAAAAGTAATTAAAGCGCTGTGGAAGCTGTCTAGGAATCCAACCAAGTTTGGGAAGGTTCTGGAAAACAGATTTAACCGGCCGCTTTCTGGATTCAGGAGCATCTATGTGGACAAGAAATCCATCCGTATCATATGGAAAGTTGCAGATTCCAACTTGATAGAAGTTGCCGTGGTTGCCGGGATCGCCGAGCGTGATGGACTGCTCGCGTACAAGCTAGTCTCATCCCGAAAAGAAGCTATAGAAGCTTTCATGTCGTCTTTGGAACATAAGTAAGGTTCCCGTTCTTAAAAGTACCCTATAACGAATGAACTACCCTGTAATTTTCAATTATACTACTGATTGCATTTCCCTGCAGCCTATATCGGCATCTTAAAGGCGATAAAATAATAGCAAGAGCTATCAAATGGATGGTAGCTCTGAACTCTTAGACTTTGTGTGTCAATACTCCCGTCCCCTGACACTTCTGTCTGGGTCTGGCACTTAGGCTTGATTTGTCGACAATCTTGCTTATGTTATACCTGGCCTTCAATTATTGCTAGAGTGATAAGTTCCGAACGAGTGAGGCCGGTGGCTTGGGCCATAATTAGCCTAGTCTTGATATTAGGCCGCAGGCGGGGCCCCAGCGGATAGCAGCCCGACGGTATTTCAGGTAGGGAAGTTAACCACTGATAACGACGTTTAGGGTCTAAAATATGTAACTGCCAAGTATGAGGCAGCCAATGGTCTAAGATTTGATTTACTTGTTTGGAAAAACCGTTTCCATGAACGGCGTTGTGGATATCCTGGTGAACATATATGGTTGTGCGGCTTACCCCTGGTAGTGGTAAGCTGTTTTGTTTCCATAAGTCCTGCCAGTGCTTCCATTGGTTGGCTGTATTCTTACGGGCCATAGAGGGGTGGAGATCAGGCTCGACAAGTGCTTGGAATTTCCGTGTTTCTAAGCGTGAAGAAATATCAATCCGGTTCTGCTTGTCTATGGTAGAAGCAACTCGAAACTTCTGGCTCAATAGGTTCTGCAAGAAGTTTCTTTCGAAAGGACTAAAGTTTTCTACAGAGAGTATAATGCGATCGATGCTTTTGAGACTGCCGTCATCTTGAAACCAGAGAGCTAAGCCAGCGGCATCAAGATGTTCTGCTACCAGTTCCTTCGGGATGATTTTTCGTTCTTTATACCAGTGCTTAAGCTGCACGGTTATTATAGCAGAAGAAAGGGATTGACAGTGGACACGTGAGTATATCTTTTTTGTACGGGGATCAAGATAACTGTATTCTTTTAGAGCCTTTTTACCAAAGGGGATATAAGGAGCAAAAAGCTTTAAGCAGTGACGGGCATAGCCTATATCATCACTGGTATGAATAAAAGCGAAGCGAGGCTGCCGCCCAGGATTTTGGTTTATGTAACCATCACCTAGCATTTTACCGGAAAAGAGTGAAAGAAAGGACACTACCAACACCACCCGAACAAATGTTCTCTCTACTAGAATTACATAACAGATGACGGATAGATGCTAGGCTTTTGCTGTATCAGGGTATGGACATTGGGCATGGGTATACCATCAGTGAATGACTTTTAGCTGAGTACCAGTTCTTTCAATTACGAGGTAGTGATTATACTGTCTTCCAGACAGCAAACAGGCAGGCACGGAGACCTTGCCCGTACACGCACAATGTGAGAAACGAGGGGAGATGTCCCCTCGTTTCGTGTGATAGGCGAATATGGTGTTAAGTTTACCGCAACACAAAAGAACCGTCCCCCTGTGTCATACAGTTAGCTGGTCTCTTTGTCATCCGGGATTATTTCATTCCGATACCAGTTCCCGGATTTTTTCAATTAGCGAGTAATAATCTGTTGCTTCGTTTCCAAACCGTTCGACCAATATCCTGTCATTTTGTTCCCCCGGTGAAAGCACTATGCTGATAAGATCTCCAACCGGAGTACCCCGCTTATACAATCGGACCTGCTCGTCTTGATATGAAGGCAGTTCAACAGGAACATGTCCAATTCCCATTCCTTCTAGCTGCCTACTAATCTGTTTACGGACATGGACGCCCAGTTTACCTGAACTGTTCAGCTCACGAAGTCGTTCCATTGTGACAGTTAGCAGGTTATCGGCTTGTTCCACCTCATGTTTGAGACTTTCCCAGGACATGATATCACCCCTAACCAATGATCTTAAAACTGGTTGCAAGCACAATAATAGACACACGAAGCAGGCTGGGATTTATTATATATTGACCAAAACCGAAAGGAAGCGACCCCAGGAATCTTCCAGGGCCGCTTGTATTACCGAAGCTATTATCTAAGTAGTTGTAGGACGGTTTGTGGCATCATGTTAGCTTGGGCCAGCATGGCGGTAGCTGCTTGCTGGAGGATGTTGTTCTTGGTGAACTCCATCATTTCTTTGGCCATCGTTGCCACTAGATGTTTCCATCTAGACTAGACTATATCTTCACCCTCATGTTCCCATGTTTTTACAGGTGACTGTCACCTGGAAGGAGATGGTGGGGTGTCGGGTGCTTCGGGCGTGGAGTTTCGCCCTACGGGCTTCATCACCGTGGCTCTAGGCGGCAGGTGGTATGCCCTAGTCGTTGAACCTTCCCCAACCTTTCGGTACAGGGGCTCGGCTGCTGATTGCCCAATCCTCCCGGCTTTTTGGCCGTTCGCGCTTGCTGTTTCCGGCTGCGCTGTAGGGCGGGAGGCTATAAGGGGTTTCCAGCAATTCACCCGATGATGCTCCTGGCTGTTACCAGCCAGGACGACTGTGCCTTAGCCTTAAGCGGCTTCGGCATAATCTACGTCGCGGATACGGGACTCGGCGGCCTGGAGGTTTTCGGAGGCGGTGGTGAGGTTGTTGATGGTATGGTCGAGGCGGTTTTGCATGGCACCGAGTTTTGAACGTTCTGCGGATACTGACTCAAGAGCATTGTTGATGACAGTAATTGCTTTATCGGCAGCACCTTGGGTAGACACGTTAATACCGGCCATGACCTTGGCATCAGTTACTATATTTCCTTGTGCATCTACGGTAGCCGCCGTTGACTCATCCAGCGACTGATTAATGGTAACCTGACCACTAGCTAAATCTTCAAAATCAAAAGTCACGTGGGCCGTTCTATTTGTCACACTATCGCCGACTACAACACTAGTCTGATTACCATACACAGTCACGCTACTGCCTAAAGGCTCGGCATCATTTTGAAGTTGAAGAGTGGCACTTCTTGGGGTGACATCAATCGTTGCAGCCTGGTCAGCTGCATTATCGGTGTCGGTGGCTACAGTTATCTCCACTCCATCACCAAGAGCAAATTTACCAGAGCCATCGTGAGCAATTGCGTTGCTCCAAGTATTTCCCTCATCAGTGGAGAACCGAATGGTATCAACTTCCCCACTGCCACCCTGAACACTAACTAGTTCAATAGTAAACCGTTTATTTTCGGTACCAGTGTAGCTGTCGTCAGCCACCATTTCGACCGCACCCGCAACAGTACCTTGCTCCACGGTCGATCCGGCATCAGTGACGGTGATATCGAGTTCTGCTCCAACTCCAAGGTTCTCCGTCACACTGTCAATACCGGTGATTCCGTTGCTAATTGATGCCACGGTAGTTTCAATTTTCGATGCCGCTACACCTAGACTATGCGCATCCATGGCCGCAATCTTTAAGCCTACGTTCTGCCCCTGGTTGGCACCAATGTGGAAAATGTTGTTCAAACCGCCGGCCATGAGATTCTGCGTGTTAAACTCGGTAGTATTGGAAATGCGAGTAATTTCGTGTGCTAGTTGGTCCATCTCCACCTGAATTTTGGCCCTATCGTCAGCGGTATTTGTATCAGTGGCGGCTTGTACCGCCAACTCCCTCATTCTCTGCAAAATGCTATGGGTTTCATTGAGTGCGCCTTCCGCCGTCTGAATGAGGGAAATCCCGTCTTGGGCGTTCTTGGCGGCCATGGTGAGTCCTTTGATCTGGCCGCGCATCTTCTCGCTGATGGCGAGGCCGGCAGCGTCGTCTCCGGCCCGGTTAATCCGGAGGCCAGAGGATAGTTTTTCCAGGGATCTAGAGCCGAACATGGTATTGACACTAAGCTGCCGATAGGTGTTCATGGCTGAGATATTGTGGTTGATAACCATGGTTCCTTTGTTCCTCCTTAAGGTAAGGTTTTCGTCTGCTTCCTTGCAGATGAATTGTGTGCGGCCTTTGGCCGCGGGGGCGTCCGTGCCCCGTACGAAAACCGGTGGCGTTTGTTCCAGGCATCACTCCTTTCGATGTTGCTGTTAACCAAGGGGACGGCTCAAGACCATAGTAAAATCAAAATCTGCGAAAGCTGTCATCCTAAGCGTTAGCGAAGGAACTTGGTGTTTCAAGTCTTTTGTGCCCTGGGACGGTTCTCCTTGGTTTGGTTTGTTTTGGTTTAGGACCTCTTATTTTAGTTATCGGCGAACGGGGGCAGAACTTTAGTCTTGGGCCAAGAAGCGTTTGCTTTTTACCGTGAGGGCTAAAGATTATTCCTGTTTTTTCCGATTAATAAGGTAAGATGTTTTTCGGGAGGGGGCGGAGCCACTCCCCTACGAGGCGGTGCAGTATTTTGTAGGGGTGATACTCTGTGGTCGCCCGAGTTCCCAAAAAGCGCATGACGGTGGAAGGAGGATAAGAGCTTGGCGATAGATGCAATTAGCCGACCGGGAGGTGTGAGCCTGGTAGGGATGGGGGATCCGGCTCAGGCGATGCCGACCGGGAAAGAGGCAGTGGCGGTAAATGCTAATAAAGGTGATGGTAATAGAAAACAGGATGATGTTACGGCAGCAGCAACGCTGGAAGATCTGGAGCAGGCTACGTTGGTACTAGAAGATACGGTGCAGGCTTTTAACCAGCGTCTGAGCTTTGTGCTCCATGAGGAGAGCGGGCGGATGCAAGTGCAGGTGATTGACAATAAGACACAGGAAGTGGTGAAGGAGCTGCCGCCCACGGAGATTTTGGAGGTGGTGGCGAGGATTCGGCAGATGGTGGGGTTGTTGCTGGATAAGAAGGTATGAGGTGGAGGTTTGAAATATGGCCGGTTCGATTAGTTTTGATGGGCTGGTTTCGGGGATTAATTCTTCGGAAATTGTAAGCCAACTCATGGCGCTGGAGCGACAGCGGAATATTGTGCCGCTGCAACGGCGGGAGGCGATGCTCACGGCGAAACAGGCGGCTTGGCGCGATGTGCGCTCGGGGCTGGCTGCTTTGCAAAGTAAGCTGACGGATTTGAAGCTGGTGGGTACTTATACGGGGATGAAGGCTAGCTCGGCCAATGAAGAAGTGGTGATGGCTACGGCGAAGGCGGGAGCAGGGACGGCTACATATACAATAAAGGTAGAGCAGCTGGCCACGGCCCAGCAAATGTGGTCCAAGCAGTTTGGTTCAGAGACTGAGCTGGGCGTGGGAAGTGGAACAATACAATTAAATGGTGTGGACATAGAGTATGGTGAAGAGGATAATCTAACCGGTCTGGCCCAGAAAATAAATGAGGCCATGAAAGATGCGAAAGATGTGGACAAAAACAGAAGAGTAAGTGCCATTGTAGTGGATGGGCGGTTGGTACTATCGGCCATGGAAACAGGCGAAAACTCGAACATTGAACTTGGTGGAGATATGGCTGGCCAGGCTCTATGGCAGGAGCTGGGGCTGGATGCTCCAGTGGAAGGGTATCCCGAAGTAAATGACAGCGCTTATGTGAAACAGGGCCAAGACACGGTGTTTTATGTGGACGGAGTAAAGATAGTACGTAGCAGTAACAAGGTAGACGATGCTATCTCTGGGGTGACGCTGGAGCTTACTGGGGTTAGCAAAAAGGTGGAAGGCGACGGCTGGGAAGGGTACGAAGGTACGAGGCTGACGGTAGGTCAGGACTTGGATAAAGCGGTTAAGGCGATTAAGGCCTTTGTGGATGAATACAACCGGGTGTGGCAGGCGAACCGGAACAAACAGTCCTGGGATAAGGATACCAAGCAGGGGGCAGTTCTTTTTGGTGACAGTGCTCTGAATGGTATTCAGTACCGGCTGCGGGGACTGGTAACCGGCCCGATTGACGGCGTCTCCGGTCCGTGGAGTACTTTAGCGCAGATAGGAATTAGCACGGGCAAAGTGGGCACCGGTGTTTCGGCCGATGGCACGCTCCATCTGGATGAAATTAAACTGAGGGAAGCCTTGCAGGAAGATCCGGAAGCGGTGGCGACACTTTTTACTGGTGACCAGGGTGTGGCCAGCCGTCTGGAAGGTTACTTTAAGGAGACTTTGACCAAGGATAAGACGGGGCTTCTTACGGCTAAGGACGAAGCTTTCGCCAGCCAGATAAGGGGTTTGCAGAAGCAGACGGAACGGATGGAGGAGCGGCTGGTGCGGCGGGAGGAGCAACTGAAACGGCAGTATGTGCAGTTGGAGAAGGTGTTGGCTCAGCTGCAGGCGCAAAGCAACTGGCTGGCGCTGCAGCTGGCCGGCTTTACCGGCAATAAGAACTAAGCCAGGGTGTTCCCTTGCTTTGATGGGGTCGATGGGTACGATGTTTGCCGTCCTTTCCTCACGCCACGGTGGCCTGTATCCGAAGGATGCGCCCGCCAGAGAAGTACCCGGCGGCCGGCGAGTGGCGGCTCAAGGGGACGGGCGGATACGGAGACGCGGTTCTTCCAGGGGGCCGTGTAAAGGTCATGATAGGGTGTTGTTTACTATGGATAAAGAAAGTTAGGAGAATGCTTATGTACGGAGCCAAGGCTTATGGCCAATATCAGAAGATGCAGGTGAGTACGGCCTCGCCGGGGCAGCTGGTTTTGATGCTGTATGATGCCGCCGGGCGGTGGGCCCGGGATGGGGCGGCTGCTTTTGAGGCCGAGGAGTTGGAGAAGGGGCACGGGCTGCTGATTAAGGCGCAGGAGGCGGTGGCAGAGCTGGCCAGTGGACTCAATATGGAGGCCGGCGGTGCTATCGCTGAGAATTTGGCTCAGCTATATGATTATATGTATCGCCGGTTGGTGGAGGCTAATGTGAAAAAGGACCCGGGAGCGGCGGAAGAAGTAGCCGGGCTGTTGTCGGGGTTGCGGGAAGCATGGTCCCAGGTGCTGCAGGAAGGAAACAGGCAGCTTAGAGCTGCCGGTGGGCTCAATGTCGGGGGCTAAGGATAGGCGGGCGGGGGAGTTTGGCCGGCTGGTTAAGACGACTAAGGCCCAAGGTTCTTTGCTGGAGGCTATGAGGGAGGTAACGCAAGGGGCACTGGAAGCGGTAAAGAAAAATGATACCGACCGGCTGGAGGAAGCTCTTTCGCAGCGTGAAAAGTTGATGCGGCAGGTGGAGGCCATACAAAAGCGGGAGAGGGAACTTAGGTCTAAAGCCGGGGAGCGGCTGCCGCCGGAGTTTAGGACTGAACTGGAGACGGCGGAAGACCATATTATTGCTGAGCTGAGAAGAACAATAGAGCTGAATATTGAGCTGGAGCAGGAGCTCCACGAGCTGAAACAGCGCTTGGACAGCGAGCGGGACCAGGTGAATAAACTGCGGCAGACGGCCGAAGGCTATCGGCCGAAAGAATTACCATCTGAGGGGCTTTTTGTCGATTGGAAGCGGTGAGGAATGATTCCAGGAGCTTAGCTCCAAAATCTACTCCGAACCGCTTGCTTTTTGTTTCCAGCGAGCATATAATAAGTCTACCATTGGCTTAGGTCTGTGGTTGAAAGTCGATGCCAGCCGCGGGCAAAACGATCCACGTAAGGTAGCTTAGTGGCTGCTGAGCATGGTGCGGTTTAGGGGTAAGCCCTGCCTAGGACGGAAGGTGGAAGGCCGTGGGTGGTGGCCGGAGACTGTTTGCCTAGAGAGAAGGAGTAGTAATGGGGTAAGACCCAGAGCGAGACTTCCGGCAGGCGAGTGTGGGGGCAAAGACCAGGTCAGCTAAGCGATGGCAAAACTTCAAAGAGTGAGGGATTTTTTCGTATGGCCTTCGAGGACAAAGTGCTAACATGTCGGGATTGCGGCCAGGAGTTTGTGTTTACCGCCGGTGAGCAGGAGTTTTATGCGGAGAAAGGTTTTACCAATGAGCCTTCGCGCTGCCGCGAATGCCGACAGGCACGGAAACAGGCCCAAGGCGCTAGATCTGGGAGAGCCCCGCGGGTAATGCACGATGCCATTTGCGCCAGCTGCGGCCAACCCACCCAAGTGCCGTTTAAGCCGCGCGAGGATCGGCCGGTGTACTGCCGGGAGTGCTATCAGGCCCAAAGACTGGCTGGCGGCGAGTTCTAACCGGGAAGATAGCCAGAGGACAGACGAGTCTGTCCTCTGTTTTTTTATGCAGACGGCCATGGGCCAGGCAGAGTTTTGAGTGGTGGGAGGATAGTCCCCTAATATCGACAAAGGGGCGGGACTTTTCGCTGAGCTTCGACAGCGCTGCTCAACCGTCCCCAAAATTGTCCACAGATAAAAAGCATCAATTATGAGTTGTCAACAGGTTTATCCACATTATCCACAGAAGGAGGCCGGTCCTAAGGAGTCAGAAGGGGTAACAAAGCTGGTAATGCTGGGAAAAAATTGACGGAAAGCAGTTGGTTTTTGTTGGAATCGGCTGGGGCGGAACCTAGGAGTATGTCGAACCGAATCTGAGTGGAAAAAGAAAGCCAGAAAAAGTGCTTGCAATATTATACCTTACTCTGTATAATAATGAGCATGAACAATAACTCATTGATTGGGGGTTCACACAGTGAAAAAACTACTAACGTGGTGCTTGGTGTTGGTTGTGGCTGTGGCTTTGGTACTTACAGGTTGTAGCCCCAAACCGGCCGAGCAGGGCAACGGAGCCGAGGCCGAGAAAAAGGTGCTGAAATGGGGAACTAACGCTGCTTTCCCGCCGTTTGAGAGCGTAAATGCTAAGGGAGAGGTGGAGGGCTTCGACAAGGACTTGGCTGACGTTATCGGTGAAGAGCTGGGCGTCGAAATGGAGGTAGTGGACACAGCATTTGAGACTTTATTTGCCGGTTTGGAAGCGAAGAAGTTCGACATGGTTATTGCCGGTATTACCATTAAGGCGGATCGAATGTTAAAAATGGACTTTTCCGATCCGTACTATGAAGCCGGTCAGGTTATTGTAGTTCGTACGGACTATGACGAAATTGACGATGAACAGGACTTTGCCGGAAAACGTATAGGTGTGCAAATAGCTACCACGGCCGATGATTTTGTTAGCGATATGAAAGACGGTAAGGAGGACTACGAAGGCAAAGCGATTGATATTAAGGAAATCAAACGTTATGATAATTATCCCCAGGCATTCTTAGATCTTCAGCATGGTAACATCGAAGCTGTAGTTGTGGATGAGCCGGTGGGTAAGGCCTACGTAAAAGAGC
>DURJ01000084.1 GCA_012837285.1 Bacillota bacterium | reverse complement strand
TTGATCTTACCTGAGCGAGCTACTTCCAGCCCAATGCTAGGGTTGATATCCAACGCAATGTACGCCGCCGGTTTGCGCGCCCAGGCCACTGCCGGCAACACCGCCACCAACAGAAAAGCTGCCGCCAAGGCCACCGCCAGCAGCTGTTTGGCTGACAGGGGCGGAACCCAAATCAGCACTTCTTCCCCCGGCTGCGGTAAAGGTGCCAGCCATCTAACCGACCGAAATTCGCCGTCGCCGGTAAGAACGCTGATCCTATTCTTTTCCTGTTTTAGCACTATGGCTTCACGCAGGGCCACTTGTCATCGCCCCCTCGCCGGCGTTACATAAAAAGCCAAATGGACATACTCCGGATTGGACAAAATAAGGCTCACAGCCAGAATATATCGCCGTCCCCGTTCCAAGACCTTGCGATTTAGGCCGGTAAGCTGGGCCAGCTCTTTCAGCGGCAGTTGTCCCGTGGAACGGACTCGGGCCATGAGCTCGGGGTTTTTTGCCAACACAGCCGCGACCCCCAGTAGTTTTTGCCGCCGGTTACGGTGTCGCGGACAAGCCTGCTCAATATCGTTCAAGCTTAGGTCGTAAGTGGCCAGTTCGGCGGTAAAAACAGCTATTTCTTCCGCTCGTTCCCTCCGGGCCTGTTCTTTGAGCAAAGCTTCTTCCGCCGCCGTCACTACTTCCGGGCGCACTGACTCTGATCCATCCGGTCCCACAAGGGTGAGGGGTACCTCTTTTCCTGCCGCCTTGTTCCGTCGGCGATAGTCTGTCAACCGACCGGAAATCACCAACCGGGCAAAAGATAGAAATTGGGCCCCCCGATTAGGGTCATAACTATCGATAGCTTCATTAAAAGCTAATAAGGCAATGCTGAGTTCATCTGCATGCCAGTCCAGACGCCGCCGCGAACACCAGGACGTCACCTGTTGGATAAAGGGACGGCTAGAGGCAATTAGCCGCTCCCGCGCCTTATCATCGCCAGCCTTGGCCTTGATAACCAATTCCTCCACCTTTACCCCGACATGCAGTTCCCCCCCTTCCGGTTACAGTTACTGCTCTACCAAAGAATTATTCGCCCCGGAAGGGGTCCATCCCTTTTACTTGCTTAGTCGTCCAGGGGCCGGTTTTTCTGGGGGTAGGTCTAAAAGTATATTACTAGGGGAAAAATGAAAAAATAGTAAATGAACAGCAATATATTAAGAGAAAGGAAGCTCAGGTTAAATGTCTGTTGACCAAAAAGTAGCCTTGTTTATCGACTTTGAGTACCTATTTTTCACCATGTCCAACCAGTATGGCATTTCACCCCGGATCGAAGACATAATTGACGTTGCCTCGGAATACGGTGAGCTCAAAGTGGCCAAGGCTTTTGCTGACTTGGCCGGCTCGGAAGAACTCAGACGAGCAGCTTACCTCCTACGCACTCAAAGCATTGAAATGGTGGATGCCGCCGGGGACCACTCCCGGGAAAAAGTCAAGAACTACACCGACTTTACCATGCTGGATGCCATCTATGGAACCTACCTAGACCAAGACGATATCGGCACCATAGTCATTGTCACCGGCGACGGTCATTTTTCCAGCGTGGTGGCCCGCCTTCGAGTCCGCTGCAAGAAGAACATCGTGGTGGTTGGTATTCCTCATTTTATCAACCGCGAGCTCTATCAAAGCGCCTCGGAAGTGCGGGAACTGGAAATCGATGCCGATGCCTGCCTGGTAGACCGGGAAGATCTTATCGCCTTCGTGAAAAACTCCATCCGCACCCATCCTTATGTCACCTTTAACAAAACCGTCAGCATTTACAGCAAAGTTCGCCAAGTGGACGAAGTGGCCGTCCGCAAAGCTTTAGCGGCTCTCATCGATGAAAACGTTTTTGTCCAATTAATTGAACACACGCCTCAATCCGACGTTCGTGTTCTGCGTATCCCCAGCAGCGAAGAAGCCATCGCCTAACATCAACACCAACATCATGGTCCCGAAAAACAGATAAGACAGGGCGGAACCGGGTTCCGTCCTGTCTTTCTGTGAGCGAGCCCAACCTCGGTATAAACCGCGGAGCGTGAGGATGGGCTCGGCAACCACCGACCTTGGCAAAACAGCACCCAAGCCACGGGCGGCCGCAGAGGGTGCCCTATATAACAGGTTTCAAAAGAGCGAGGGAGGGTTGGTTAGCGCAGGGCATCGGTGGGATCCAGTTTGGCCGCTTTCGCCGCCGGCCAAACGCCGGAGATAGCCCCCACCAACAACGCGAACGCAAACGAGTAGAAAATAGACGTGGGCGTTACCGCCGTCGGGGGGCCAAAGCGACGAATAATAAGCGACGCTCCGGAACCCAGCAAAATACCGATAATGCCGCCGGCGGCACTTAGAATCACCGCTTCAATGAGAAACTGCCCTAAAATCTGAGCATTCTTAGCCCCAACCGCTTTCCTAATCCCGATTTCCCGCGTCCGCTCGCTTACCGATACCAACATAATATTCATAATCCCAATGCCGCCCACCACCAACGAGATCCCGGCTATGGCCCCTAGCATTAGGGTCATCACCAAATTCATCTCCGCCACTTGCCGAAGCATGTCATCGCGGCTCATAACATACACCGAATCGGGGCGGCGGTATATCTTGTAAAAGATGCGCTTTAGCTGCACCGCCACCTGGGACGACTCCTTATTACCTTTGGCCTTGATATTGATGGTGTCAATGCGGTTCATACCGGAAATGCGTTGGGCTGTGCTGTAGGGAATATATACCGTCCGATCGATGCCCCATTCCTGGGCGGTGGAAACCTTAGCCTTTAACACCCCTACCACTGTAAAGCGTTGACCGTTTAAGTAGACTTCCTGTCCCACCGGGTTCACTCCCCGGAACAACTGATCGTCCACAATGGCACCCACCACCATCACCCGACGTCGTTCGCTGATGTCCGCCGCTGTAAACCCACGGCCGCCGGCCAATTCCAAGTCACGCAAAGCCAAGAAATCCTCGCCCACGCCTTGGCCGCTGCAGTCAAAAGTGGTGTTACGCCATTTTAAGTTGCCGCCGATACTTACCACCGGCATGATGTGCTTAATACCGTCCACGCGTGCCTTCAAACTTTCTAACAGTTCAGGGGTAAACCGCACTTCCCAACCTTGACTGTAAACCTCAATTACATTCGATCCAAGGCTCTGCAAATGTTGCTGAATTTCCAGCCGCGCCCCTTGTCCCACCGAAACCAGAGTTATTACCGATGCCACCCCGATAATTACCCCTAACATGGTCAGAATCGACCGGACTTTATTGCCTAAAATGCTGCGCCAGGCCAGCTTCATGCTTAGCAGTAAGATCATGCCTGGGCATCCCCTTCCACCGCCGGCGGGAGGGAAGCCAACACTTCCTGGGCCACCAAATAATCTTCTGCTCGCACCGGTTCATCAGCCACCACGACCCCGTCAGCCAGGCGTAAGATTCGCTGGCAGTGGCAGGCTACATTAGGATCGTGCGTCACCATAACCACAGTATTACCCTGAGCATGGAGTTCTTGGAAGACAGCCAGTATTTCTTCGCCGGTCCGCGAATCCAAGGCCCCGGTGGGCTCGTCAGCCAGAACCATCTCCGGCCCGGCCGCAACTGCCCGGGCTATAGCTACCCGTTGTTGTTCACCGCCGGACAGCTCTTGCGGCCGGTGATGCAGCCGTCCCTTAAGTCCCAGCCGGACCAGGGCGGCCTGGGCCTGGGCTCGCCTACTGCTACCGGACAGACCACGATAAATAAGGGGCAATTCCACGTTTTCCAACGCTGTCAGTTGCGGCAGCAGATTAAAGCTTTGAAAAATAAACCCCACTTGGCGATTCCGGATCTCCGCCAATTGCCGGTCGCTCTTTTGACTCACTTCTTCCCCATGAAGCCTGTAGTGACCGCTGCTGGGGCGGTCCAAACAGCCGAGAACGTTCATCAAGGTGGATTTGCCCGATCCGGACGGCCCCATAATAGCCACCATTTCACCGGCAGCTATCTTAAGATCAACCCCTCTTAAAGCCGGTACCTTAATTTTACCCATACGATAATCTTTGGTGACAGCGCTTACATCCACCATAACTACACCCATATCCTTACTCCTTACATCCGTACTCGGCGTACCGGCCGTGCTCCGCCGCCACCAAAGAACAGCTCATCGTCAGCCGAGCTTCCTGTCACCACTTCCTGCCCCTCGGTGAGTCCAGCCAGCACTTCAGCTAAGGCCCGATCCTGCAGCCCCAACTGCACTTCAGCCTCTTTGGGTTTGCCGCCTTCTATTACCTGTACAAAAGAAGCGCCTTCTTTCTCATACACAGCTTCAATAGGCACAGCGAGCACATCTTTACGCTCTTCGATAAAAATGGAGACATTGGCTGTCATGCCGGCCCGTAGATCTCCCGGCTCCAGGATCTCCACCTTGACTGGAAACCCGCTGGGGCCGGAATAACCGTCATACTGGTTTGCACTCTGACTGCCGCCCTCCCGGGCCACTTCCACCACTTGGGCCGCAAAAATCTTTCCCGGCAGGGCGTCCACTGTTACCGTGGCTTCCATGTCGGGCCTAATATGAACAATGTCCAATTCATCGATGGTGATTTCGGTGTTCATTTTTTCATAGCTGGCGATCTTAACCACGCTCCGGCCGGCCTCCACCTTCTGACCGTCCTCGGTATTTAGAGCAATCACCTGTCCGCTCATGGGAGCCTTTAGCGTAAGTCCGTCCAGCTCTTCTTGTTTCCGTTCGAAGCTCACCTGAGCTTGGCGCAAAGCCAGAATTTGCCCGTAAACATCCAGCAAGGCGGAGCTTTTTTCCAAAGAAGCGATGATGTGCCCCGGCTTGACTCGACTGCCTTCTTTCACCTGCAACCGGTCAATGCGACCGCTAACACCGCTGGATACCCACGTATCTTCTTTCCAACCGGTGGCCGTCCCCGTACCGGCTACAATCCCGGCGCCGGTGTCAATATTGACTCCGGCCTTCATCTCCGGGGCTAACAGTCCCGGATTGGGCACAGCAATGACTATTCGCCGGGAGAATGAGCTGGCATCAGGATAGCGGTTCGGATCCACCTCCTTGACTGTACCGGGGGTGCTGCCGGAAAAATCGTGGAAAAACAACTCTGCCTTTTGACCGGCTCTGATGCTGTTGGCCGATCCTTCATCCAGAAAAAGGTCCACCAGCACCTGGCTGTCGTCCACCAGCCGGAGCAGATCTTGTTTAGCCCCGATTTGCTCGCCTTCTTTGACTTTCAGCTCCACCACCCGTCCCGCCACCGGTGCCCGCACCGACAAAGCCAGATCCGGATCGGCCCTATCTACCTGTTCCGGTGACACCCCGAGGATTTTAGCCAGCTCCAACCGGGCCTGCTCCAGTTCTAGCCTGGCTTTCTCCACCTCCATACCCAGGGTGGCATTGTATAAAGTCAAAAGCGGATCTCCAGCCTCTACTTGCTGCCCTTCCTTCACTACTACTCGATCCACTAAGCCTTCAGTAAGCGGTGCCACTTCCTTGACCTCCCCAGCGGAAAGGGTGCCCCAGCCCTCCACCGTCAGTCGGATATCCCCGCGCGTCACCCGCCCGCTGGCAATAACATCTGGGTTCTGCGCTTTCCCATGCTGACGAGACTTGACTAGAGCAAAAACACCACCTACCGCCACCACAATTGCCAGGGCAATAATCAGTTTCTTCTTCATACGGTCCGCCCCTCTCCTTTCCCGATCCCACCTACATACTTACTATGTATCCTGCTCGGTCCACATGTGTCCTCTTCTTCCCCGCTATCCTCTCCTGCTTCTGCGCTAACACCTCTCCTTGGTTGGACGAAGTTCCAGCCGAAAAGTTCCCCTGTTACTAAAGTTTTACTGGCAAAAAGAAAGAGCCGGGCTCAGACCCGGCCAAACCCTTGAGCCTTAACTTGCTAATAATCGTAATACTCTTCAAAAGCTTCTTGGAAACCATCCAGATAACCGTCGATGAACCCGTCGGTGTAGTCGGGATACCGCCTGGTACTGAGGTTGTAGTCGTCCTCGTATTGATAGATGATATCTTCCTCCGCCGACTTGTAGGCGATGTCGGCGTATCTATCCATAGCTTCTTTCCAGGTAAGGCTTCTCTTATCGCTGGTAGCCTGCCGGCCGGCAGATCTCCCGTCTTTGCGTCCCACGCTGTAGCCATCTTCTTCGCCGTCCCGATAATCATCGCGGCTGCTGCTGCGGCCACGACTGCCTTCTTTGTACCCTTCGTCGTAACCTTCTTTCTTACCCTTATCAAAGCCTTCGTCATAGCCTTCCTTGTAAGCCTTGTCGTAAGCGCTCTTACTGCCCAGAAGCTGCCCCTGGACCAAGCCGGCGTTGTAACCTTCCTGCCATTTCGCTTGCTCAAGCTTAGGATCAGCCTTGGCCGCGGTGGTGATCACTACCCGGTTGTTGGCATTGTCCCAGTCCACCTGAGCCCCTAAAGCCTGAGCTATGTAGCGAAGTGGTACATAAACATGGCCGTCCACAATAAAAGGCTCTTCCGCCGGAATGTTGGCCTTACCGTCGATTACGATGGCAATGTTACGATACGCTGCTTTAATGGTTTTGGTCAGGTTGGCACCCTGGGCGGTACCGTAAACAAGAACTAGTGCCAAAGCCACCACCCAGACCGTTAGCCACCTTCGCCTCATGAAATCTCCTCCTCATGCTGTTGGCTACTTTTGCCACTATCTTCTGCACTCTGTCAGCGATATCCTGCCCCCCGGCACTCAATCCACAAGTTTAGGTTCCTCTATCCGCTACCTTTCCTCTGCGGGATTGGATTCTACGATTTACCAAGCTTGAACTTGCCGATTGAGTGCCGGGGCCACGGTCAGTGGGCCAACTGTACGTATTTTTCCAGCGGAATTTCAATGACATTTATCGGAGTACCGTCTTTGGCGCTGGCTTCATACACGTGCAGTCTGTACCCCGCCTGCTGATATTCTGCCGGCACTTCAAAGCTGAAATAGCCCCAATCCGGCCCCCCGATCGCCGCTGTGACAAAACCGCGCTTTTTCTCTTCACCTCGTTTATCAGTTAAGCGCCAACTCACCGCCGCCTCAAACACCCGGGCAATGCCCCGCACAGTGAGACTATCTCCTCCGGTTACCGGAGCCAGCAGCTTTATGCTCTTAGCTTCGGCTGTAATCTGTTCCATGTGTTTCAGCCCGTAAAGCTGGGGCACATAAGCATCGCCTGCGCCCTCAAAGCGTACCGGCTTCGTAGTCTTTCCTATCATAGCCATAACGTAGGGGTAAGTGATGGCTTGAGTGACTTCGGCATTCGGTGCCGGGTCTTGGTACTCAACCTTTACCACCACCTCGGTCTCGGTCTCCAGCACCTGCTTAATAAGAACCGCATAGCCTCCGGTGGAGCAGGAACCCCGGGTTACAATCAGATAGGTCTTTTCTCCCAGAGTGTAGCTTTGGGCCAACTCCGTACCAGTGGAATAATCCAACAGGGTCGTGATCTCTTTCGGAGCCGACTCCCTGGTCAGCATCGTAAGCGGCACCTCGCGAGGATAGGAAGGCTGGGTTACCGGTTCCGGTTCCGCGATACTTATGGTCCCTGTATCCCCGTTCCAATCCACCTTCAGCCCCAAAGCCTCAGCTACAAAGCGCAGCGGCAGGTAGGTGGTACCGGCATGGATCAAGCTCGCCGGCACGTATACTTTCCCGTTGAAGTAGTAATACGGCTGATCACTGGGGCGGACCTCTTTACCCTGAATCAAATACCGCACCGGAGCAAACGAAGCCTTAATTTCTCCCAGACTGGTAAACCCGACCGCTGTCATCAACATTACCCCGGTCAAGATTCCAGCCAGAAACACCGTCAGCTTTCCTTTTCTGCTCATCATTCTCCCTCCCCCAATAAAGCTGTGGATGCTTGTCATCTGCTTAGACGTACCGGACCAGAAAAAAGTTCCCTCGTCCTAACCTTTAATTACACCCAGCGGCGTCAACGTCACCTCAATCTGAACCAAATCCTGCTGGTTTTGCATTACCCGATCAATATCCTTGTATGCCTCTGGGCTCTCCTCGGCCACATCATGCATTTTGGTCTTAACCAGTTCAATATCTTGCGCTTCCAACTGGCGCCGGACTTCCTGGGTCGAAATAGTACGTTTCGCTTCCCGCCGGCCTAGAACTCGCCCGGCACCGTGGCTGCAAGAACAAAAAGAGTCCGGATCCTCCAAGCCCTGGCCAATATATGATTTGGTGCCCATGGAACCCGGCACCACCACCCGGCCGGCGGCCCGGACAGCGCCCTTTCGGTGCAGCCACAGCCAAGTACCGAAGTGCCGTTCATAAGCGGCGTAGTTGTGGTGTACATCGATGTAGGGGCTGGGCCTGTCGGCGAAGTATTCGCCCCAAACAGCTAGGACCCGTCGCATCATATGCTCCCGATTGGTCCGGGCAAAATCAAGGCAATACTGCATGGCGGCAATGTATTCTTTCCCATCCTCGCTATCCACCGACAGACAGGCCAACTGATGTGCCGGCGGAATAGAAGGCGAATGCTTCTCGCTCCACTTCTTCGCCACCTGGTTATAGTAAGTGGCCACCTGTTTGCCCAAATTTCGGCTGCCGGAATGCACCATCAGCCAGACCAGGCCCTGCTCATCGGACCCGGCCTCAATAAAATGGTTCCCGCCGCCCAAGGTGCCGAGCTGATAGCGAGCCCGGTTCAACTCCTTACGAATAACCGGTGATCTCGGAGCCCGGTCAAAGATCTCATCAGTCTGCTGGGTGCGATGCCAATCAAAGCCGGTAGGAATGGAGCCATGGATCTCAGCTAAGATTTCGGATCGCACCGGCAAAAAGCGTTCCACCTCTACCTGGGTACACCAGGCCCTGACCCCGCAACCTATATCAACACCCACGGCATTGGGAATAATGTGCCCCTTGGCCGCGAGAATCCCACCGATAGGCATGCCGTAGCCCACGTGCGCATCGGCCATGAGGCAAACGTGCCGGTAAGCAAAGGGCAAATTGGCCAGATTAATAGCCTGCCGGATAGTATCCTCATCCAAATCATCGGCCCAGGAAATAATGGGCACCAGGGTTTTTCCCTTTCCCACAATTTTCAATTCCTTTGCCATGGCATCCTCCCTCCCGCACAGCCGTATTCATATTTTGTCAGCTAAGATGGCAGTGCGGTTACAGCATACCATAACTTGCCTCTTTAGTTCCAATACTGCCTGGTCGCAAACCCAGCCAAGGGCCCAACCCCCAGGCCCATCCCCAACGCGAAGCTTAGTCCGCTCCCTAGTTATCCATTGATAAATACTGTACAATATCTCCATGGGCAAACATTGACACTGCCGGGGCCGGACCGCCCAGAGCAGTGCGATCTATAGAAGGAGAGTGATCACCATGGGAACAGTAAGGGCCCGGGTAGGCGGTGCCATCGGCGGTTACGACGTTCAGGCCACTGTCACCCCCACCACCATTGCTGGCCGCATCGGCGGCGTCTTCTCCGGCATGGATATCAACCTTACGTATAACCTGGCCGCCGGCTCCATCGAAGGGCGCATCGGCGGACTCTTTTGGGGTCAAGACGTGAGCGGCCAAATCAGCAGCAGTCACCTTTCTGTTCGTATCGGTGGTACCTTAGCCGGAAATGATCTTACCCTATCGGCCACCGGGAACAACATTACCGGGCGCTGCGGCGGTGACGTTTTCGGTTTTGACATCGATCTTGAGTTTGACCGGGGTGTTCGGGCCACCGGACGTCTAGGAGGTCCGGTGCTCGGTATGAGCATAGACGGTTTCGTGGAAGACGCCCCCACGGTAATCGCCGGTTTCTTGTTCGCCCTTACCTACTACATATACAAGCTAAACCATCGCAACCATGGCTCAAGCTCAGGCTCCAGCAGCCGCTGACTCCTTCCTACCCATTACTCAGGTGGAAACAGCAGCTCTTTATCAGCGACAGGCAGGGAAACAGCCGCTTCTTACCGAACATGTAACCAGATCGATAAGTAGGCCCAGGTAAGTAGGCCCAGGAGGGTAAGAAGCATGTCGGCAGAACTTCGCTTAGCCAAGTTCTTACATGCAGCTGCCAGTACCGATGGCCAAAAGTACATCGCTTCCATTTGTGCCGAGCATCCACAAGTCGGCTGCTGGTTGCACCATTTTCTGGCCAAAAGTGCCGCCCACTCTGTGCTCGACTACAAGGAAGGTGCCGCCCGGGTCAAAAGCACCGGCCTGCTTGAGCAAGCAGCCAGGAGCACCGGCCGGCTGATAGCGGCCGAAGTCAAGCTCAGCCGTAACTGGCAAGATGCGAAGGCACTGTTCAAAGCGTTACTAACTCTTACAGCTTGTTCGCCTGCCGTGGAAATAGCAAATCTTATGCTGGCCACTGTGCCGGAATTATATCAACTGCTTTGTCCTCAAGATGGGCAACTGCTGGTGGCCGTGGTAGATAATAAGCCTGTCTATATGGATATGCCTGTTTTTGACATTATCGTCCCAGTGGCGGATCAGCTCTGCCTAAACGTCTTACGCCGATCCCTGAACAATTCCCACACGCCGGCTAGAAAGTTAGCTACGTCTTTTAATGCTGCTTTGACCAAAGCTCTGGGAGTAATCCTATCTTTCTCCTGGATGTTCTTTGATGACAGTACCTTGCATCTGCTTCCCACTCGACTGCTGGGATCAAAGATCCTTTTTTGCCCGGCCGATACCTTTCCCGATGCCGCCATGCTGCTCAAAGGGTTGGAAACCAGAAGTACCATTACCCTCCCCTCGGCTGGAATCACCGTACCGGCGCCGGACAATAAGATCGGCGTTACTCAAGCAACGCTGTGGCAAAGAGATGAGTGGCTGCTAGGCCTGCTCGCCCATGGCAGTGCGGGAACCAGTATGGTAATTGTAAGCCCCACCTTGCACGGACATCTGTCCCTCTGGCTGCTTTTGGCCCATGCTTCTACTCCGGCCGCCGCCGACCCCTTGGCTAATCTTACCCTTAGCACTTATTTGGGACTTAAGGCCGATAGGTTCCCTACCGAACCGGCACACCGGGGGTAACATAAGCCTGGTAAGGAAGTAGCATGCCACGGCCAAACGGCGCCGAATCAAAAATGCGCTCAAATAAGAGCTTGGGTCCGGCGTCACCGCCGGACCCAAGCTTCTCTCACGCTATCGCTGCTTCTTTTGCCGGGATCTTCGCCACTGTCACCACCGGCAACACATCTAAGTGGGGACACCCCATCTGCTGCCGGCAATATAGAGCCCGCGGTGTCCACAGCCGGGCCCAACAGCGTTTTACATACACGATTAGCTGCTCCGACCCCAGAATATCCTCGTAGGGATCGAACTTTTCCGTCAGCCTCCCGGCCGTTTGTCCGGCGGCTGTCACCATAACACGGCTCTGTACACTAAGAGAACAACCCGGACCACCGCTGCCCTGAGTCAGTTTTTCATAGGCAGCTATGATTTCTTGCTCAATCTGCGGCGGCAGCTCAGTTCGCACAATAAGCTGCCGGATAGCAGCACTGCGACCCCACAAATCAGCGGCAGCATCCATATCCACGCCGGCCAACAAATCCCTTATTTCAGCAAACAATCCGTTTACGCTTAGAAACTCAAGGTACGCCCGCGGCCGGACGCTAAACCCCACCCCGGCCTGCTTCTGACCGGTCGTCGCCCCTTTACTGCCGGCAGCCTCCCTGGATCTTAGCTTCTCCTCGCCCTCCAACCAATTCACATAGCGCAGCCTGTTCATAGCAACCCTTCTCTCTATGTTCTGCGCTATTATTATATCACACTTTAGAGGCAATATGACTCATTTTTAATGGTTTTTTCGGAAATGACGTGTCTCATTCAACTATATAGCCTAAATCTAAGATGGACTTAATAAACTGCCAACCAAAATAGAAAGCAAAACCAAGTAGAACAAAGCCGCAAACCCGGTTGATCCGAACCAGAACTTCCGGTCTCACAAACCGCCGGCCCCAGGATAACAGCACGGAAAGAACCAAGCCCCAACCCAAAATTCCGACAATTACTCCCACATAAAGGGGGAATACCTGCAACCGGGAGTCAGCCTGCCAAGATAGCCCTGCACTGGCGAACACAGCTGTCCCCACAGAGCTCCACAGAACAAACCCCATGGGGTTAGTAATCTGGAGATACAAACCGCTAAAGTAAGCCGCCCTCCGGTTACCCGTGTTTTGGTCGTCGGTCAAGTCAAGATCTATTGTCTTTAGCTGGCGCACACTGCCCAGGCCCAAGCGGAGGAGAAACAACGTCCCCACCAGCCATAGCACTGCTTTAATCAGCGGATAACGAAAGATTATCGGAGCCAGCCCGAAAGCTACCAGCGAAAAGAAGGCTGTATCTCCCGTTACGGCTCCTAGAGACACTGAAAACGCCGGCCAAAACCCTCCCAGCAAACCTTGACGAATCTGCTGAATACTCACCGGTCCCAGGGGTATCGCAATAGAAAGCCCTAACATAAGACCGCTGCCTAGTAGTCGCCACATTGGTATAACCCTTCTTTCCGCCCCAGGCTGGTATTTTTCGAGCTTAGTATTAATATTTTCTAGAGTAATCACAATAATCCTGCTTTAAGAAGCAGCCACACCCAGTTGATGACAACAGAGACGTTACTGTGCGAAAAGCCACAGTATAAAAGATGGTTAAGATTATCATCCTGATGGTCACCATTTGTCATCGCTATGTACGCTCTGCTTCGTTGTCATCCTGAAGACTTTGCCTGAAGGTGAGCCTAATTGCTCGGTTAGGATATAATATAATTGGGGGTGAATAGCGTGTTTAAGGACAGATGCCAGGCCGGAATACAGTTGGCGGAAAAACTCCGGGACTTGGATCGCTGCCGCAACTGCATTGTTTTTGCCATCCCCAGAGGTGGCGTGGTGGTGGCAGCTGAAGTGGCTGAGCACCTCAATCTGCCGCTGGATCTGATTGTAACGAAGAAAATCGGTGCTCCTTTCAACCCTGAGTTGGCTATCGGTTCCGTGGACCCGGCCGGTAGAGTAAACGTGGACCAAACCACCGCAGCCAAATTGAATATCTCCCCCACCTATTGGCAGACAGCGGCTAAAGAAACAGGGGCTCTGATAAGACAACAGTTGGAACAATACCGCCGGAGCGCCGACTATCCTAACCTGGAACAAACAACAGCCATTATTGTCGATGATGGCATTGCCACCGGCCAGACTGTAATAGCAGCCATCGGTTTTTTAAGAAGTCTGAGCGCCCAGCGCATCATCGTAGCCACACCGGTAATTGCTCCCTCTACGCTGTCTAAACTGAACGAACTGGCCGACGAGGTGAGATACGTCCTTTGTGAGGAACATTTCTTTGCTGTGGGTCAATTCTACCAAGATTTTTCTCCGGTGAACGACAACGAGGTCATGACTATCATGGCTGGCCGCAATAATCAATTGTGATCAAATTTCTACCCCCACCGTCCACTTAGGAGCAGGAAGTAGACCCCAAGAAGGAGAATACAACCGGTACTAATTAGTAGGAGGTCCACCATGGCTGTAAAGTTGGTCACCGACAGCACTTCGGATATCCATCGACAGACCCAGAGAGAGCTGGACATTACCGTTATCCCCCTCACCGTACACTTCCCTGATGAGTCGTTCGTGGAAAGCGAGGTACCGTTAGATTACTTCTACGACAAGCTGGACCGGAGCCCGGTTATCCCCACCTCTTCCCAGCCCTCCCAGGGTGAAATCCAGGCTGTATTTGGGCGGTTGCTGGCTGCGGGCCATGATATTTTGGCTATTTTTCTCTCGTCCAGGATCAGTGGTACTTATGAAACGGCCCTGGGAGCCAAAGAAGCCATCTTAAAAGAATGCCCGGAGGCTAAAATCGAGATTATCGACTCCTTAAATACAGCCATGGCTCTGGGCTATCCCGTCATCGAGGCGGCCAAGGAAGCGCAAACAGGAAAGTCATTGGCTGAGATAACAAAGCTTGCCAGACAGTCAGTTGAACGCATGCGCTTTTACTTTATCCCCGCCACTTTGGAGTATCTGCGCAAAGGCGGGCGCATCGGCAGCGCCGCCGCTTTGGTAGGTTCTATTTTAGATCTGAAGCCCATCTTATACTATGCCAACGGCCTTACCGCCGTGGCCAAGAAGGTTAGAAGCATGCGGGCCGCTGTGCAGCACATGCTGGGCATCTTAGAAGCGGACTCCAAAGCCCACGGCCTGCAAGCGGTAATTGTTCAGCATATCAACAATCTGAACCAAGCCAAAGAAGTAGCTCAGACTATTTTAGATCGGTACGGCCTGGCTGCACCCATTGTCGCCGTCGGTCCGGTGGTGGGCTTGCATGTGGGCTCCGGTACAATTGGCATTATCTACTGTCTGGCTCGTAATGGTTAGTCATGAAAAAACCCGGTGTAGGCCGGGTTTTTCTTTTCTCCAGAGGCGCTTGACCGGTTGAATATTTGTTTAGTTTATCTAATACTTTATAGAAGGACTCCTTATATGGATGGCGAATTATCTATTTACTTACCATCTCAATTGGGTGAATTGTGCCATAAAGTTAAGTGGGGAGGTGAGAGGCAGCCGAAATAATCCAGCGGATTACCGGCAGTGGGAGTAGAATTGTGAACCAGGTGCAACCACTTGAGAAGGGAGGAAAACCGGATGCGAAAACTGGGTTTGGCTCCGAAAATCCTTATCGGTATGGTTCTCGGCGCTATTGTCGGTTTTATTGTCGGTCCTTCCATTGCGGTGATTGCTCCCGTGGGAACAGTGTTCATCCGTTTGCTACGGATGACCATTCTACCGCTTATTTTCTTCTCGGTCACCAGCGGTGTAGCCAGTATTGCGGACTTGAATCGGCTGAAAAGAGTCGGGGCCATCTTCACCGGCTACTGGGCCATTTCTTCGCTTCTGGCTGCAGCTACCGGTGTGGTCTGGGCGCTGATCATCAAACCTGGGGTAGGGATTCATTTGCCCCTGACCGAAAAGATGGATGTGGATGTCGACCTGTTGGATAGTGTTATCAAATGGATTCCGGATAACGTGTTCCGGTCCTTTGCTGATTTTAATATTATTCAGGTGATCGTTTTTGCCATGTTCGCCGGTATAACCGCCGCCCTATTGGCGGAAACCAAGGCCGGCAAACAGATTATCGAGCTCTTCACCGCCGGCGATAAGCTCATGAGCCGGATGGTGGGTATAGTCATGCAGGTGGCTCCCTACGGTGTCTTCGCTCTCATGGCCAACGTTACCGGCACTGTAGGTGCCATTGCCCTCAAAGGCATCGGCAAGATGCTGATCACCCAGTATGTGGCCTATGCTACTGTGCTTATTGTTTTCTATCCGATCATCTTAAAACTCATGGCCGGGGTAAATCCCATCAATCACTATCGGAACATCTTCCCAGCCATGGTCATGGCTTTCTCCACCCAAAGCAGCAGTGCCACCATCCCTGTAACCATGGACTGCACCAAAAAACGGGCCGGCGTTCCGGAGGATATTGTCAATTTGATCACCCCACCGGCCGCCACTATCAACATGCACGCTTGCGCAGCCGAGATGCCTATTTACGCTCTGTTTGC
>DURJ01000083.1 GCA_012837285.1 Bacillota bacterium | reverse complement strand
TTGCTCGGTACTTCAGCCGAGACCATCTCCCAGGGAGAGGACCGGGAAACGTTCAAAGATACTATGATTGCCATCGGCGAACCGGTGCCGGAAAGCTGCACGGTTACCACACCGTCCGAAGCTAAAGACTTTGCTCAGCGCATCGGCCTGCCTCTTGTAGTGCGCCCGGCCTATACCTTAGGCGGTACCGGCGGCGGCATCGCTGCCACCGAAAGCGAGTTCCTACATCTGGTCAAGCAAGGGCTAGCTGCCTCACCCATCAGCCAGGTGCTCCTGGAACGCAGTTTGGCCGGGTGGAAAGAAATCGAGTTTGAAGTAATCCGCGATGCTACTGGAGAGGCCATTACCGTCTGTGGTATGGAAAACCTAGATCCCATGGGAATCCACACCGGCGACAGCATTGTGGTAGCCCCGACTCAAACCCTGTCGGCCGACCAGTACCACCTCTTACGCCGGGCAGCTATACACATTGTGTCCACTCTCGGAATCGCCAG
Source organism: Bacillota bacterium (assembly GCA_012837285.1). Taxonomy (NCBI): domain Bacteria; kingdom Bacillati; phylum Bacillota; species Bacillota bacterium. The sequence continues at coordinate 2,055 of DURJ01000083.1, read as the reverse complement.
CGGCTGCAATGTTCAGTTGGCTCTGGAACCGGGCAGCTTAAACTACTATGTAATCGAAGTCAATCCCCGGCTGAGCCGCTCCAGTGCCCTAGCCTCGAAGGCCACCGGTTATCCCATCGCCCGCGTAGCCGCCAAGATTGCCCTGGGCTACAGCCTGTCTGAGCTGCCTGCTGCTGCCCAGGAACCAAAGCTGGATTATACCGTGGTTAAGTTCCCTAGCTGGCCCTTCGATAAATTTACCCGGGCCGACCGACGCTTAGGTACACAAATGAAAGCCACCGGAGAAGTTATGGCGTTGGGGAAAACCTTTACTGCCGCCCTGCTTAAAGCTGTACGTTCCTTATCTGGCAGCGCCGTTGGCCTGGCTCTCCCTGCTTTGGCCGACTGGCCGGCCGATAAACTGCAGGAAGCCATAGCTTGTGCTACTGATCTGCGTCTGTTTGCTCTCTACGAGGGACTGCGCCGCGATTTTTCTGTGACTACCTTAAACCGATGGTCTCGCATTGATCCTTGGTTTATTAAGCAGTTAGACCAAATAGCTCAGTTGGAAAAGGAAGTTGAGGCAGCCGGTTCAGCACTGAGCACCGATCTCCTTCGGTCAGCCAAAGAGATGGGCTTCGGCGACGCCGATATGGCCCGACTTACCGGTCTTCCCGAAAGTAAAATCCGCCTGGCGCGCCAAGATTCCAGTCTTTCCCCAGGCTATTTGGCGGTAGGTGGTGAGGGGTCTCCCACAAATACGCCTTATTATTACTCTTCTTATACTACCACCGTTGACAAAGCCCCTACCCTTAATCCCCCCCGCGCAGTGGTGCTAGGCGCCGGTCCCATTCGCATCGGTCAAGGAATCGAATTTGACTATTCCAGTGTAAAAGCAGCCCAAGCTCTGCGGGAAGAAGGATATGCCAGCATCATTATCAACAACAACCCGGAAACCGTTTCCACCGATGGTGACGTATCGGACCGCCTATACTTTGAACCCCTAACCCCCGAGGATGTAGAAAATGTCCTGGCCAAAGAGCAGCCAGCAGCCGTTTTTACCCAATTCGGCGGTCAGGGAGCCATCAAATTGGGAGCCCCCCTGTCCGAGGGCGGTTATCCTTTAGCCGGCAGTAACCAAGAAACCATTGATCTGGCCGAAGACCGGGATCGGTTTCGTGAACTCCTGCAACAACTTAACATTCCTCAGCCAGCCGGAGCTACGGCTACTTCCTTGGACCGGGCCTTGGCTGCCGCCGATGAGTGTGGTTACCCTGTTCTGGTGCGCCCCTCTTATGTCCTGGGCGGCCAAGCCATGAAGATTGTCAACACCCCGGAACAACTAAAACAATACGCCGCTGATGCCTTGGCAGCGTCCGGTGGCCACCCGCTGCTCATCGACAAGTACTTGCCCGGACAGGAAATCGAAGTGGACGCCGTGGCTGACGGCGACCAAGTCCTGATCCCCGGTATCTTAGAACATGTGGAGCGAGCCGGTGTCCACTCCGGGGACAGCATCGCTATTTACCCGGCCCGCCATTTAACGCCAGGACAAAAAGCAGCCCTCGTCGACTACACCCTGCGAATGAGCCGGGGGCTAAAAATAAAAGGACTCCTTAATATCCAGTTTGTCCTACACCGGGGCACAGTCTATGTAATCGAAGTTAACCCCCGGGCCAGCCGCACGGTGCCGTTTCTCAGCAAAGTAACCGGCGTGCCGCTGGTAAAGCTGGCTGTGCAAGTGTCCCTGGGCAAAAGCTTATCTGATCTTGGCTACGGTACAGGTCTGCTCTCACCACGAAACTATGTAGCGGTTAAAGTACCTGTTTTCTCCACCGGTAAACTGCCCGGTGTTGAAGCAGCCCTGGGACCGGAAATGCGTTCCACCGGCGAAGTAGTCGGCTTCGGAGCAGACCTGCCCACCGCGCTCTGGGCCGGGTTCCTAGCCGCCGGGTACGAAATGCCCCGGCAAGGTACGATCTTGGCCACTGTGGCCGATCGCGATAAGAATGAAGCTCTTCCTTATTTAGCCCAGTTTGCCCAGCGAGGCTTTAACCTGGTGGCCACTGCCGGTAC
>DURJ01000082.1 GCA_012837285.1 Bacillota bacterium | reverse complement strand
TTAACGGCTATCGGCCGCAGCTATACTTTAGGACCACCGACGTTACCGGTACCATTAATCTGCCGGAGGGCGTGGAGATGGTGATGCCCGGCGACAACGTGGTGATGGACGTGGAGCTCATTACTCCCATTGCCATTGAGCAGGGACTGCGCTTTGCTATTCGCGAAGGTGGCCGTACCGTAGGAGCCGGTGTTGTGGCTGAGGTGTTTGAATAGACAAGGGCAGCTTTCCAACTGAAGACATTGACAAGATTAATTCCCCTGTGATACAGTAGGTGGGTGAGCGTAAGCAGTCCTGGGAGGTGCGACAGGTGCGCGTGAGAGTGACACTGGCTTGCTCTGATTGCAAGCGGCGTAACTATACTACGACAAAAAATAAGAAGAAAACGACTAACCGACTAGAGCTTAAGAAGTATTGTCCCTTTTGCAAGAACCACACTGTGCACAGGGAAACGAAGTAAGCAGACCACAGAGGTGGTCTTGGAGGATGTGAGGGAATGGCAGAAGCTGCCAAAGGAAAAGTTGCTGCTTGGGGCCAGCGCATGGCCCGTTTCTTTCGTGAAGTGCGTGCCGAGCTCAAGAAGGTCATTTGGCCCAGCCGGGCAGAGGTAACCACTTACACTGCTGTTGTTATCGTATCGGTGGTTATTGTGGCTGGTTTGATCTGGGTGGTGGACTCTGCTGTTGCCCGGCTGCTGATACTGCTGATTAAGTAGCTAGCTCCGGAGGGTGGGGTTTCTTGGTGACGATTTCCCGTGGTGAGGAAAAACAATGGTACGTGGTCCACACGTACTCCGGTTACGAAAACAAGGTTAAAACTAACCTTGAAAAAAGAGTTGATTCCATGGGCATGCAGGATAAGATTTTTCGGGTATTGGTGCCGATGGAAGATCAACTGGAAATTAAAGACGGCAAGAAGAAAATCACCAGGAAAAAGGTTTTCCCGGGCTATGTCCTGGTGGAAATGTTTATGAGTGATGATTCCTGGTATGTGGTTCGCAATACACCGGGAGTTACTGGTTTTGTCGGACCGGGATCCAAACCGATTCCGCTTCGAGAGCATGAAGCCCAGGCAATCTTACGACAAATGGGTATTGAAGAGGCTAAACCCCGCTTGAAACTGGAGCGCGGCCAGAATGTGCGCCTGGTAGATGGGCCCTTCGAGGGCTTCATGGGTACTGTAGATGAAGTCCTTGCGGACAGAGGCAAAGTAAGGGTGCATATTTCGTTGTTTGGCCGAGATACTCCCTTAGAAGTAGATTTTATGCAGATCGAGAAGATGTAGTGCAAGGAGGTGTAGCTAGGTGGCGAAAAAAGTTGCAGCTATTGTCAAACTGCAAATTCCCGCCGGCAAGGCCACGCCCGCGCCCCCGGTTGGTCCGGCGCTTGGCCAACACGCCGTGAATATTATGGCCTTTGTAAAAGAATTCAATGCTCGCACTGCCGACCAGGCAGGCATGATTATTCCGGCTGAGATTACCATTTTCGAGGACCGTTCTTTTACTTTCGTTTGCAAGACTCCCCCGGCGGCAGTGTTAATCAAAAAGGCTGCTGGGGTGGAAACGGCTTCAGGTGAACCCAACAGGCGGAAAGTAGGTCGTATCAGCGAGGCTAAGGTGCGTGAAATTGCTGAGCTAAAGATGCAAGACCTTAACGCCGCCAGCGTGGAAGCGGCCATGAGAATGGTCAGCGGCACTGCGCGCAGCATGGGTATTGAAGTGGTGAAGTAAGCTATCAGGTGGGAGGAGAAATCCGTTATTACCACAAGGAGGAATGACAAGTGGCACATGGTAAACGTTATCGCGAAGCAGCAACCAAAATAGAGCGCGAGCGACTATATGAAGCTACCGATGCTCTGGTACTGCTCAAGGAGCTGCCACCGGCAAAATTTGACGAAACAATTGAAGTCTCTGTTCGTCTGAACATTGATCCCCGGCGGGCCGATCAACAGGTCCGAGGGGCGGTGGTGTTGCCTAATGGAACCGGCAAGACCGTTCGCGTTTTGGTTTTTGCCAAAGGCGAGAAGGCTAAAGAGGCGGAAGAGGCCGGCGCCTACATGGTAGGGGCTGAGGAGATAGCGGAGAAGATCCAAGGCGGCTGGACCGATTTCGATGTGGCCGTGGCTACACCGGACCTGATGAGTGTGGTTGGTCGGTTGGGCCGGATCCTGGGTCCGAAAGGTCTCATGCCAAATCCCAAGGCCGGCACTGTTACCATGGATGTGGGTCAAGCGGTAGCAGATATTCAACGAGGTAAGGTGGAGTACCGGGTTGACAAAACCAGCATTATCCACGTACCTATTGGACGGTTGTCTTTTTCGACCGAAAAACTGGCCGAGAATTACAATGCCCTCATGGATGCCATCATCCGCGCTAAGCCGGCAGTTGTTAAGGGCCAGTACATTAGGAGCATAGCCGTTTCGTCCACTATGAGTCCGGGAGTCAAGATTAATCCGCTGCGGCCGCTGGCAGAAATGGCCGACTAACCTAATCAAATAGTAAGAATTAGCCGTAGACAGCAGGTGCTTTGCTTAAAGGCGGTGCCGCCTGCCGAGGTTGGAAGCCCTTGAGGCATTATCTGGGGGTCGTCTGTCTATGGCTTGACGGCTCCTTTTAGTTTGCCGGAGGGAGGTGAGGATGTGGCACGACCCGAAAAAGAAGCAGCCGTGGCCGAGCTAAAGGAAAAACTCAGCCGGGCCCGTTCGGTCGTTCTAACGGATTATCGTGGTCTAACGGTGGCAGAGATTACAGAGCTTAGGAAGAGGCTGCGAGAAGCAGGGCTTGAATACCGAGTAGCGAAAAACACCCTTACGCGCCTGGCCGCCCAGGAAAAGGTGGGTGCAGCGTTGGATCCATACTTAATCGGTCCCACCGCTTTAGCCTTCTCTTATGAAGACCCGGTGGTTCCGGCTAAGATCTTAACCGAGTTTGCTCGGAGCTATCGAGCTCTCGAAATCAAAGGTGCGATTCTAGAAGATGAGGTCATTGATGCCGCCGCCGTGCAGGAGTTGGCTGAACTGCCATCCTACGAGGTATTGGTAGCTCAGTTGCTGGGAGTATTGCAGGGTCCGGTGCGTGGACTGGTCACTGTTTTGGGCGGTCCGCAAAGGAAGTTGGTTTATGCGCTGGACGCTATCCGGAAGGAAAAAGAACAAATGGCCGGCTAGGGGCCTAGGGCTCAAGATTTAAGGAGGGAACAAAATGACAAAGGAAGAAATCATTGAAGTCATTAAAGGCATGAGTGTATTGGAACTGTCGGAACTGGTTAAGGCCTTGGAAGAGGAGTTTGGTGTCTCAGCTTCTGCTCCCATGGCTGTGGCCGCCCCGGCTGCCGGTGTTGCTGCCGCGCCGGAGGAAGAGGAGCAGACAGAATTTGACGTTGTCCTTACAGCTGCTGGGCAGAAAAAGATCCAAGTGATAAAAGTGGTCCGCGAGATTACCGGTGTTGGCCTCAAGGACGCCAAGGACTTGGTAGACAGTGCTCCTCGTGCTATCAAAGAGAAGGTGTCGAAAGAAGAAGCCGAGGCTGTGAAAGCGAAACTGGTTGAGGCCGGTGCCGAAGTGGAAATCAAGTAGCAAAAAAACAGCAGGAAAGCCCGGGATCACCGGGCTTTTCTTCTGGGTAATTTTAACCAGACAAAAATAATTAGGTACTCTTAGGAGGAATTACTGTTATATATGGCGAATAGATGACCAAGGCTACGGAAAATATAGGAACCAGAAGGAGGCTTGAAGATGAACTTAAAAGGAACCAAAACAGAGAAGAACTTGCTCGCCGCTTTTGCCGGCGAATCGGAGGCCCGGAATAAGTATACCTATTTTGCCTCGGTGGCGAAGAAAGCCGGATTAGAGCAAATCGCCGCTGTATTCCTGGAGACGGCAGACAACGAGAAAGAACATGCCAAGCTGTGGGCCAAGTATTTAGGGCTTATTGGTGATACGGCCCAGAATCTGCAAGCAGCTATAGACGGGGAAAACTATGAGTGGACTGAGATGTATAGAGAGTTTGCCCAGACTGCCCGCGAAGAAGGCTTGGACGAAATTGCTACCTTTATGGAAGAAGTAGCTGAGGTGGAGGAAGAGCACGAAAAAAGGTATCGTCAACTGTTAGAGCGATTGCAGACGGATACTGTGTTCAAGCGTAGCAGCCCGATCAGATGGCGTTGCCGCAACTGCGGCTATGTCCATGAGGGTACCGAGGCACCAGAGGTGTGCCCGGCGTGTGCTCACCCACAGGCTTTTTATGAACCGGCGGCAGAGAATTATTAGGTAGTATCAGCCGCGGTCTAAACCGGTTGGCCAACAAGGTGCTGCCTGGGGCAACCCAGGCAGCACCTTGTTTTAAAATTCATCCTGAGGAGTCGGTACCATGATTACAGTTGAAGCGGTGAGATTCTTGCTCAGTGCCTCTCGTAGCCTGGATTTTACTTATGCCGGCTTATTGGATCATCACCAGCGAGTGGCGTATTTGTCCTTGGTTCTGGGCCAGGCAGCTGGGATCCACCGAGAAGAACTGTATCGTCTGTTTAAGACGGCAATTATTCACGATGCCGGCGTTGCCACCTTTAAGGAAAAAGAAAGGTTACTGGAGTTTGAGGTGGAACCTGAGGCTCGCTGGGAGCATTGCCGGAAGGGTTTTGAATTTGCAGCAGAGGTCCGAGCTTTAGATAGCTGTGCCCACAACCTGTTAGTGCATCATGACCGCTGGGCCGGGGGCAATCCGTCTGGTTTCGAACAGAGCGGGATACCTCTAATCGGTCGTATTATTCACTTAGCGGATAGGGTAGATGTTCTGATCCAAGATGAAATTCCTATTTTACAGCAAGCGAGCCTGATTAAGCGGCGCATACAGAGTAAAGCCGGGCAGGAGTTCGATCCGGAACTGGTGCACCTTCTCCTGGGCTTACTGGAACGCGAAAGCCTCTGGCTGGATCTAACAGCACCCTGGCTGGAAGAGAGGTTATTAGCTTGCCTAATGGCGATCACCCTACCCGGTAGGGTGGATCTGATGGATTTGGGCCAGCTGTTTGCCCGCGTAGTCGATGCCAAGAGCCGTTTTACTTATTGTCATTCCCGCGGTGTAGCTGCCTGTGCCCGTATTTTAGGGGATGAGCTCGGCTTTAGTTCCAGCGAGTGTGACTTACTGGAGGCGGCCGGCTTACTTCATGACCTGGGCAAAGTCACTGTCCCGGAAGACATTTTGGAGAAAAACAGCAGCTTGACCGGAGCCGAGTTCAATCTTGTTAAGCAGCATCCTTACTATACATACTGGCTGTTAAAATCAGTTACCAGGGAGCTGTCCCTGGCTGAATGGGCGGCTTTTCATCACGAACGGTTGGATGGCAGCGGTTACCCGTTTCAAAAGACTGCTGCCGAGTTGGCACTGGGAGCGCGCATTGTGGCTGTGGCGGATGTTTTTACCGCTCTCAGGGAGGAGCGCCCATACCGTTCAGGTTTAGCCTGGCCTGAGATACAAAGAATCCTAACCGAACAAGCGCAGGCCAAAGCACTGGATGCAAGAGTAGTAGAGACTCTGTTGTCCAGCCGTAGTCGACTGGATGCCAAGTGGGAGCAACTAAAAAACAATAGGCCCTGCGTTCCAGGGCCTACCTGAATTCCAGGGCCTATTATTTCGGACCCGTCTCTAGCTGTTATTTTCGGCGGCAGAGGTTCCGGCTACAAAGCCGGAAGACCAGGCCCACTGAAGATTGTACCCGCCGCAGTCCCCATCCACGTCCATAACTTCTCCAGCAAAGTAGAGCTCGGGCACCAAGTTAGAACTTAGAGTTTGGGGACAGATATCGCGTCCGTCAAGTCCACCGGCGGTGACCTGGGCCGCAGTCCAACCGTTGGTACCGGTGATGGTGAACGTCCAGCCGGTGAGTAGAGCTGCCAGGGCGGCTACTTGAGCGGAACTAATCTGGGCTGCTCTCATTCTAAGGTCGATTCCGGCTTCTTTCAACAGTACCGGTATTAATCGTTTGTTAAGAAAACCCACCAGGCTAAGTTCCGCTGTCTTGTGCCCCTGCTCCTTAAACCGGCACTTAAGATAGTTGGCTACTTGCTGTGTTTTTTGTTCCGGCCACAGACTTACTTTAAGTACTGGCTCTTTGCCTTGGCTTCGAATTTCCCCGGCGGAACGACTGAGAGCTAAGATCGGTGGGCCCGAGATCCCGTAATTGGCGAACAGGATTTCACCAGCAGCGGTGCTTACCATTGTTTCCTCCCGGTAAATTGTGGCTTGACCGTGGAATTTAACCCCGGCTAGCGCTTTCAAAAACGGTGCCTTAAGCCTAAGTTGTACCAAGGCAGGAAACGGTTCCACTAACCGGTGGCCAAAGGAAGCGGCCACAGCATAACCATCGCCGGTACAGCCAAATTGAGGCCCGGCCTTGCCGCCGGTGGCAATTATTACCGCATCGGTTTCAAAGGAACCCACGGTGGTATATACTGTAAACAGCGTCCCACTTTTGGCCACTGACTTGACGGCTGTGTCACAAACCATGGCTACGCCTTCATATTCGGCCTGATAACGAAGCACATCAAGAACACTGGAGGCTTGTCCGGAAGCCGGGAATACTTTTCCGGCTTCTTCCTGGCGAGGCTCCACCCCGAGCTCTCGAAAAAACTCCAGGGTTTGCGCTCCGGTAAACCGGTTCAGGACTGTGCCGGCAAAACGAGGCTCAGAGCCGTGAAAATGGCCCGGATCCAAATCCATATTGGTAAAATTGCAGCGGCCGTTACCGGTGGCCAGCAGCTTCTTCCCCACCCGCGGATTCTTTTCCAACAAGGTTACTTGGGCACCGCGCCGACAGGCCGCCAGTGCAGCCATCAGGCCGGCGGCCCCGCCGCCGATGACAAGTAGGCGTTTTTGCCGCATGGTATTGTCCTATAATTGGCCGACAAACTGCTGCCCGAATTGTTGGCAGCGGGCCAGGCCGTCGCTGTCTGGATTCCAGGCTTCTCTGATGCCGTCATTGACCACTTGAAAACCGGCGTCTTTTAGCCGGGCGGTCAATAGCTGCACCGATTCGCCGCTCCAGCCGTAGGTTCCGAACGCCGCTGCCTTCTTGTTCTTAAAGGCCAGACCTTTGGCCATATCCATCAGGGCAACCATGGACGCTAAGATGCTACGGTTCACAGTGGGCGAGCCCACCACAATGGCTTTAGACTTGAATATCTGACTCAGGACGTCGTTTTTGTCCGTCTTGGCAGCATTGTATAGTTTAACATTAATGTTGCCGTCCGCTTGTCTGACACCGGCGGCAATGGCTTCGGCCATGCGTCGAGTTCCGTTCCACATGGTATCATAGACAATGGTTATCTGGTCCTCTTGATAGGCCTGGGACCATTGTAGGTATTTGTTGACAATCTGCAGCGGATCTTGGCGCCAAATGATACCGTGGCTGGGGCAAATCATATTTACGGGGACGTCCATGGCCAGCACTTCATCGATCTTTCTTTTTACCAGCACACTGAACGGGTTCAAGATATTGGCGTAGTATTTCAGGGCTTCCTGGAACAGTTCACTCTGATCAACCAAGTCATTGTACATGTACTCAGATGCGTAGTGCTGACCAAAGGCATCGTTACTAAACAGAATGTTATCCCCGGCCAGATAGGTGAACATACTGTCCGGCCAGTGCAGCAGCGGCGCTTCGACAAAGACTAACTTGTTGTCACCGATATCCAAGCGATCACCGGTCTTAACTGGTACGAAGTTCCAGTCCTGATGATAATGCCCTTTGAGTGACTTAACACCGTTGGCGCTGCAATAGATGGGGGTGTCCGGGATTTCCTGCATCAGCTCCGGTAGAGCACCGCTATGATCCATCTCGGCGTGATTAGCGACAATGTAGTCGATATCTTTGAGGTCGATTATTTTCTTCAAATTGGCCACGAATTCCCGGGCGTAAGGTTGCCAGACAGTATCGATTAGGACCGTTTTCTTGTCTCTGATCAAATAGGCGTTATAAGACGAACCCTTGTGAACAGAATACTCATGGCCATGAAACCATCGAAGCTCCCAATCGATTTTGCCGACCCAGGTTACACGCTGGTTGATGTTAAAACTCATTAGAATCCTCCTTTCTAACTGAAACCATTACTGTTTAGGGAATGTATGATTAGTATACCACATGGCGGGGAGATTACAACTTATAGGTTATCTTTCCACCTATTGACGGCAGCCGACGTTTATGATAACATAACTAAATGCGACCAGGGGAACTTCTTGCCTTTTTTGGGCAGCGATAGGTGAGGGGATAATCTTTGGGAAAAACGGGAATAATACGAAGTGGCTCTTTTTGTCTTTAAGCGAGGCGAGGTCTGCCTAATTAGCCGCCTTGCTTTTCAGTGTTTTTGGTAAGGGTGTAGGTGTTTCATATAGATCGCTAATTAGCAAGCCGAGGGGTGAAGTCAACTTGCTGCATCCTAGTCGGGGTCGTGCCAAAGAGCGGTACAGTTTCGCCAAGTTGGTTGATGTGCTTGACCTCCCTAATCTGATTGAAATCCAGCGTAGTTCGTATCAGTGGTTTTTGGAGCGGGGACTAAAAGAGACGTTTGATGAAATTTCACCGATTCTGGATTTTACCGGCAATCTTATTTTGGAGTTTGTCACTTATAGTCTGGGTGAACCTAAGTATTCGGTGGAAGAGTGTAAAGAGCGTGATGTTACTTATGCTGCTCCTTTAAAAGCAAAAGTCCGGTTACACAACAAGGAAACCGGCGAGGTAAAGGAGCAGGAGGTTTTCATGGGGGATTTTCCCCTGATGACCGATAAAGGTACTTTTATTATCAACGGCGCCGAGCGGGTGGTAGTAAGCCAGTTGGTACGCTCGCCCGGAGTATACTTTTCCAAGAGTGAAGAACAAGGCAAGGAACTTTATGGCGCTACCATTATGCCTAATCGGGGCGCGTGGCTGGAGTTCGAACTGGATGCCACCGACGTTGTCACAGTGCGGGTGGACCGCACGCGCAAGATTCCGGTGACTGCTCTGGTCCGGGCTTTAGGTTATGGTTCCGACGGCCGTATACTGGAGTTGTTCCGGGACGACAGCCGTATTCGCGCTACCTTAGAGCGTGACAGCACCAAAAATGAAGAAGAAGGGTTGGTCGAAGTATATAAGCGCCTCCGGCCAGGCGAACCGCCTACGGTGGACAGTGCCCGTAATTTACTGGAAAACCTGTTTTTTGAACCTAAGCGCTACGATTTGGCCTCGGTGGGCCGATATAAGCTCAACAAGAAGCTAAAACTTGCTATAGCGCCAGACAAGCAGGTGCTAACCAAGGAAGATATCATCGCCACCATCAGGTATCTAATCGGCCTTAAGGACGAAAAAGGCCGCGTTGACGATATCGACCATTTGGGCAATAGGAGGCTGCGTTCGGTCGGGGAACTGCTTCAGAACCAATTTAGGATCGGGCTATCCCGGATGGAACGGGTGGTACGGGAGCGAATGACTATTCAGGATGTGGATATTATTACGCCCCAGGCACTCATTAATATCCGCCCTGTAGTGGCAGCGATCAAGGAATTCTTCGGCAGTTCCCAGTTATCACAGTTCATGGATCAAACCAATCCCCTAGCTGAGCTAACCCACAAAAGACGCTTGTCGGCTTTGGGTCCCGGCGGTCTGTCTCGGGAGCGGGCCGGTTTCGAAGTGCGCGATGTGCATTACTCCCACTACGGGCGCATCTGCCCTATTGAGACGCCGGAAGGGCCCAACATTGGCCTGATCAGTTCTCTCTCTACCTATGCGCGGGTAAACGAGTACGGTTTTATTGAAACCCCGTATCGGCAGGTTGATAAAGAGCGCGGTGTGGTGACCAAGGAAATTGTCTATATGACTGCCGATGAAGAGGACGAGTATGTCATTGCCCAGGCTAATGAGCCGCTGACTGAAGATGGGCGGTTCGTAAACAGCAAGGTTAGAGTGCGGTTTGGCGATCGGATTGTGGAGGTGGCCAATGAACAGGTAGACTTTATGGACGTGTCACCGAAGCAGTTGGTTTCGGTAGCCACGGCCCTCATTCCTTTCTTGGAACACGACGATGCCAACCGAGCCCTCATGGGTTCTAACATGCAGCGTCAGGCAGTACCGCTTTTGGTACCGGAAGCGCCGCTAGTTGGTACCGGCATCGAAAATAAGGCCGCTTACGATTCCGGGGTGCTGGTGATGGCAAACCGTCCCGGCGTGGTAGTGCACACAACAGCCGACGCTGTTATTGTGCGTGCCGACGATGGTACTTTAGACAGGTATCATTTGGATAAGTTTGTACGTTCCAACCAAGGCACATGTATTAACCAGCGTCCCATTGTAACCAAGGGCGAACGGGTGGAAGCGGGTACCATCTTAGCCGACGGTCCTTCCACCGAACACGGAGAAATGGCCCTGGGTCGAAACGTATTGGTAGCTTTTATGCCTTGGGAAGGCTATAACTATGAAGACGCTATTTTGATCTCAAAACGGTTAGTGAAGGAAGACGTGTTTACGTCTATTCATATTGAAGAGTACGAATGTGATGCCCGTGATACGAAGCTGGGGCCGGAGGAAATTACCCGGGACATACCTAATGTGGGCGAGGAGGCCTTAAAAGACCTGGATGACCGCGGTATTATCCGTATCGGGGCAGAAGTCCGCTCCGGTGATATTCTGGTGGGGAAGGTCACTCCCAAGGGCGAGACCGAACTCACGGCCGAAGAGCGGCTGCTTAGGGCCATCTTCGGGGAGAAGGCGCGTGAGGTTCGGGACACGTCTTTGCGGGTACCGCACGGTGAAGCTGGCATTGTGGTGGATGTAAAGGTTTTTTCCCGTGACAGCGGCGATGAAATTGCCCCGGGGATAAACCAGTTGGTACGCGTGTATGTGGCCCAAAAGCGGAAGATTTCCGAAGGAGATAAAATGGCCGGAAGGCATGGTAATAAAGGTGTTATTGCTCAGATTTTGCCGGAGGAAGATATGCCTTTCTTGCCTGATGGCGAACCGGTAGATATTGTACTCAACCCGCTGGGTGTACCGTCGCGGCTCAATATTGGGCAGGTGTTGGAGACTCACCTGGGTTGGGCGGCCAAGATCCTAGGGCTTAAGATCGCCACTCCGGTGTTCGATGGGGCCAGCGAAGAGGAAATCAGAGACATGCTGGTCCGAGCTAAGCTGCCTGCCGATGGCAAAATCCAGCTACGCGATGGGCGGACCGGTCTGGCTTTTGACAACCTGATCACGGTGGGCTACATTTATATGCTCAAGCTGGCCCATTTAGTCGATGATAAGATCCACGCCCGTTCCACCGGTCCGTACTCGTTGGTTACCCAGCAGCCCTTAGGGGGCAAGGCTCAATTCGGTGGCCAGCGGTTTGGTGAGATGGAGGTCTGGGCCTTGGAAGCCTATGGCTCGGCCTACACTCTGCAAGAGCTTCTTACCGTAAAGTCGGACGATGTGGTGGGCCGGGTAAAAACCTACGAGGCCATTGTCAAAGGTGAAAACGTACCGGAACCGGGCGTACCGGAATCATTTAAGGTACTCATCAAAGAGTTGCAGAGTCTGTGCCTGGATGTTAAGGTGCTAAACGAAGCTGAGGAAGAAATAGATATCCGTGATGAAGAGGATGACGTGGCCGCTACGGCCAAGGAATTGGAGCTGGATATTGACGGCAAGGCCGAAAGTCCGCGTGGTCGAAAAAGCAAGGCACTAGAAGATGATGGGGAAGAAGGCGACGAAGCCGATGAAGCCCACGTACAAGAAAACACGGTAGATCCCAATTTAGATGAAGAAGAACTGGTGAGAGTCAGTCTGGCGGCTGATGATGAGGATGACTAAGGGAGAAGGGAGCGAGGCCCTTTGCTAGATGCAAATAGATTCGACCGCATTCGGATCGCTTTGGCCTCTCCAGATCAGATACGCGCTTGGTCCAGCGGTGAGGTAAAAAAGCCGGAGACGATCAATTACCGAACCCTAAAGCCAGAGCGCGAGGGCCTGTTTTGCGAGCGCATTTTTGGCCCCACCAAAGATTGGGAATGCCACTGTGGTAAGTACAAGCGGATTAGGTATAAGGGCATCGTCTGTGACCGCTGTGGGGTGGAGGTAACTCGGGCTAAGGTGCGTCGGGAGCGGATGGGTCATATTGAGCTGGCAGCCCCGGCTTCCCACATTTGGTACTTCAAGGGTATTCCCAGCCGGATGGGTCTCATATTAGACATGTCGCCGCGGTCACTGGAGAAGGTACTTTATTTTGCCGCCTACGTGGTGACGGATCCCGGTGAGACGCCGTTGGTGCAGAAGCAAATATTGAGCGAGGCGGAATACCGGGAACATCGTGATCAGTATGGTGCCGGTTTTCAAGCCGGTATGGGAGCCGAAGCCATCAGACAATTGCTGGAAGCAATAGACCTAGACCAGATGGCGGCCGAGCTGAGGCAGGAGCTTAAAGATGTTCGCGGCCAGAGAAAAATCCGCGCCATTCGCCGACTGGAAGTGGTGGAAGCATTCCGCAAAAGCGGTAACCGGCCAGAGTGGATGATTCTGGATGTTATTCCGGTGATTCCCCCGGAGCTGCGCCCCATGGTGCAGCTCGACGGTGGGCGCTTTGCCACTTCGGATCTAAATGATCTTTACCGGCGGGTAATCAACCGCAATAATCGGCTGAAGCGCCTCTTGGAGCTGCAGGCCCCTGATATCATTGTCCGTAACGAAAAACGCATGCTACAAGAGGCAGTGGATGCTCTGATCGATAACGGCCGGCGCGGCCGGCCGGTGACTGGACCCGGAAACCGAGCCCTTAAATCCTTGAGTGATTTACTCAAGGGCAAACAAGGACGATTCCGTCAGAATCTGCTGGGTAAGCGGGTGGACTATTCCGGCCGGTCGGTGATCGTGGTGGGACCGAATCTGGATATGCACCAATGCGGCTTGCCAAAAGAAATGGCTCTGGAGCTATTCAAGCCCTTTGTTATGAAAGAGCTAGTAGAACGAGGCCATGCCAACAACATCAAGAGCGCTAAGCGCATGGTGGAGAGGGTTCGGGAAGAAGTCTGGGATGTGCTGGAAGATGTTATCGAGGAGCACCCGGTAATGCTAAATCGTGCGCCGACGCTGCACCGGTTGGGGATTCAAGCCTTTGAGCCGGTGTTGGTGGAGGGACGGGCGATTCAGATCCATCCCTTGGTTTGTTCAGCCTACAATGCTGACTTCGACGGTGACCAGATGGCAGTCCACGTTCCCCTGTCGGCTGAAGCCCAAGCCGAGGCTCGGGTGCTGATGCTGTCGGCCTACAATATTCTTTCACCGGCCAACGGCAGGCCTTTGGCTGTGCCCACCCAGGATATGGTGCTCGGTGCTTACTATTTGACCAGTGTCAAGGAAGATGCTACCGGGGCCGGGCGCTACTTTAGTTCTGCTGAGGAAGCGCAGATGGCTTACGATGCCAGAGAGCTATCGCTTCAGGCTCCGATCAAGGTGCGGCTGAAAGGGAAATTGGAGGAGACCACATTAGGTCGGCTTATTTTCAACCAGGCCTTGCCCCTGGACCCGGAATACCACTTCAATGATGTGGTGGATAAGAAGATGTTGGGCAAGATAGTAAGCGACTGCTACCGCCGACATGGGATTGAAACAACAGTGGAGATGCTGGACCGAATTAAGTCGTTGGGATTTCACTATGCTACTATAGCCGGAATTACCATTTCTGTTGACGACACCATAGTGCCCACGACCAAGACAGATATTCTAGCCGAAGCCGACCGCAGGGTGGAAGAAATTGAGGAGCAGTACCACAACGGACTGGTAACTCAAGACGAGCGTTATCAGCAGGTGATCAAGATTTGGAATGAAGCCACCGAGACAGTTACGGATTCTTTGGTGGAGAACTTGGATAAGTTTAATCCGGTATTTATGATGGCCACCTCCGGTGCCCGGGGTAACATTCAGCAGCTAAGGCAGCTGGCCGGGATGCGGGGCCTGATGGCCGATCCTTCCGGACGGATCATTGACCTGCCTATTCGTTCTAATTTCCATGAGGGTCTAACGGTATTGGAATACTTTATTTCCACCCACGGGGCCAGAAAGGGTTTGGCCGATACCGCACTCCGGACCGCCGACTCCGGTTACTTGACCAGACGGCTGGTGGACGTGGCTCAGGACGTGATTGTGCGCGAAGAAGATTGCGGCACCCCGGAGGGCTTTTATATCACCGCTATGCGCGACGGTAACGAAGAGCTGCAGTCACTGTCCGAACGCATTATCGGGCGCGTAGCCGCCGAGGATGTTGTACACCCGGAGACAGGGGAGATTCTGGTTGGTGGGGGCGAAGAGATCAGTGCCGATGCGGCCGCTGCTATCACTGCCGCCGGGCTCGAAGGAATTAAGGTGCGTACCGTCCTGCAATGTCAGTCCAAGAATGGAGTCTGTGCCAAGTGCTACGGCCGTAGCTTAGCCACGGGTCGCCTGGTGGATGTGGGTGAAGCAGTGGGTATTGTAGCGGCTCAGTCCATTGGCGAGCCCGGTACCCAGCTTACCATGCGCACGTTCCACACCGGCGGTGTGGCCGGGGATGATATTACCCAGGGTTTACCCCGGGTGGAAGAGTTGTTTGAAGCACGCAAACCTAAGGGTGCGGCTGTGATTACCGATATGGACGGCGTGGTTCATATTACTGAAAACCGTGGCCGGACCGAAATCCAAGTGGTAGATAAGGAAACAGGCGAAGCCCATTCCTTCCCTGTGCCCCACGGGGCCAGAATGCATGTGAAAGAAGGTCAATCCGTGTTGGCTGGGGATCAGCTTACCGAAGGATCCATTAATCCCCACGAGCTTCTTCGGATCAAAGGCATGGGTGCCGTGCAAGCTTATTTGCTGCATGAAGTCCAACGGGTGTATCGGTTCCAAGGAGTAGAGATTAACGACAAGCATATTGAGATCATTGTTCGCCAGATGCTAAAGAAGGTAAAAGTGGAAGATCCTGGGGACACAGAGCTATTACTGGGCTCCTTAGTGGACGTGAGTGAGTTCGAAGAAGAAAACGTGAAAGCCCTGGAAGGTAACGGAGAACCGGCTACGGCTCGCCCCACCCTTCTCGGCATTACCAAGGCTTCCCTGGCGACGGAGTCATTCTTGTCGGCAGCTTCTTTCCAGGAAACTACCCGGGTGCTTACCGATGCGGCTATCAAGGGCAAGACTGATCAATTGTTAGGTCTGAAGGAAAATGTGATTATCGGTAAACTCATTCCGGCCGGTACCGGCATGTCTCGCTATGGCCGGGTAAAAATAGAAACCCAGTCGGTAGAGCCGGCCGAAACTACAACGACAACGTCCCAGGCCAGCCAGTAACTCTTCCTTGACAGCTACTTGTGGCAGTGGTAAAATATCCGAGTGCGGTCTAAGGCCGTCTTCGCTGGAGATTAGGCGGCCGAGCAATGAATAGTACGATGGTTTGGGGCCAGGTCCGACCAAGTGAGCATGTTAGGCGCTGGACCTGGCTCCAGTTCGCTAAAAAGAAACACCAACGAGACTGGGGGCTGCGAATGATGCTGGATCAACTCCGGACGGCCAGAAGAAAGTCGGTCGGTACGAAGCAGACGCTGAAAGCGGTGCAAAAAGGCATTGCCCGCCAGGTTTTTGTGGCCAAAGATGCTGAACCCCATGTGGTGAGCCCATTACTTACACTATGCCAGGAAAACGATACTCCGTATACGTATGCTGACAATATGAAGGTTTTAGGTAGAGCTTGCGGTATCCAAGTTGGGGCCGCGGCCGCGGCCATAATTGATTAGCAGGGGAAGGAGGTGGGAAGATGCCGACAATTAATCAGCTGATCCGGCAAGGACGAGAGAAGATGAAGGGAAAGTCCTCCGCACCCGCATTGCAAGGGTCGCCGCAAAGGCGTGGAGTATGCACTCGCGTGTACACCACAACTCCCAAGAAGCCCAACTCTGCCCTTAGAAAAGTAGCGCGGGTGCGCTTAACTAACGGACTTGAAGTTACTTCCTATATCCCTGGTATTGGCCACAATCTTCAGGAGCACGCCGTGGTTTTGGTGCGCGGTGGCCGTGTTAAGGATATACCTGGGGTAAGATACCACATTGTTCGGGGAACACTAGATTCCGCCGGTGTTCAGGATCGACGGCAGAGTCGGTCGAAATACGGCGCGAAGCGGCCCAAGCAATAAGAACATTTAAGGAGGGAAGGGGATGCCAAGACGAGGCCATATTCCGCGGCAGGAAATCGCCCCGGATCCTGTTTACGGGAGCGATATGGTAACCCGCTTAATAAACAAGGTCTTAACCAGCGGGCAGCGCAGTGTTGCCGAGCGCATATGTTACGACGCTTTGGAGCGCGTACACCAAAAGACAAAGCGAAATCCGCTGGAGATTTTTGATCAAGCTGTCAAGAATATCACACCTTTGGTAGAAGTGCGGGCTCGCCGGGTGGGCGGCGCCAACTACCAGGTACCGATAGAAGTGCGTCCTGAACGACGTTCATCGTTGGCTATTAGGTGGCTGGTTCAGTATTCCCGTGCTCGGGGCGAGCGCACCATGTCAGAGCGGCTGGCGGCAGAGATTATGGATGCAGCCAATGGCACCGGAGGAGCAGTCAAGAAGCGCGAGGATACCCATAGAATGGCCGAAGCCAATAAGGCTTTTGCCCACTACCGCTGGTAGAAAAAGAAGTTTTTATGATTTTCCTTACGGAAGGGGTGAAATCTATGCCAAGGCAATACGAACTACAAAAGACGCGTAACATCGGCATCATGGCCCACATCGATGCCGGCAAGACTACTACCACCGAGCGAATTCTTTTTTACACGGGCAAGGTTCATAAAATGGGCGAAGTACATGACGGGGCCGCCACCATGGACTGGATGGTCCAAGAGCAGGAGCGGGGCATTACGATTACGTCGGCTGCCACTACTTGCGTTTGGCGGGACCATTGTATTAACATTATTGACACGCCCGGCCACGTTGATTTCACCATGGAGGTGGAACGCTCGCTACGCGTACTGGACGGAGCAGTTGCCGTGTTTTGTGCCAAGGGTGGTGTAGAACCCCAGTCCGAGACTGTATGGCATCAAGCCGATCGGTACAAAGTGCCGCGCATTGCCTATGTCAATAAGATGGACATCGTCGGGGCTGACTTTTTCCGCACCGTCAACATGATTCGTACCCGGCTGGGTGCCAATCCGGTTCCGATCGAGATTCCAATCGGGAAAGAGAGTGATTTTCTCGGTACCGTGGATCTTATCTCTATGCGGGGCCTTATCTACCTTGACGATGTGGGGGCTGTGAGCGAGGAGAGGGAAATTCCGTCGGAGCTGAGGGAAGAAGCACAGCAGTGGCGTGACAAGATGCTGGAGGCGTTGGCCGAAGTGGACGACGCTGTGATGGAAAAGTATTTGGAGGGTGAGGAGATTACGCCCGGAGAGGCTAAAGCGGCCTTGCGTAAAGGAACCCTCAAGGGAAAGATTGTTCCGGTGCTCTGCGGCTCGTCTTATCGAAACAAAGGCGTACAGCCTATACTGGACGCCATTGTAGATTATCTACCGGCGCCGACCGATATTCCCGATATTCGCGGCCTCAATCCCCAAACGGAGGAAGAGGAAGAACGATCCACCAGCGATGATGCGCCTTTTAGCGCCCTGGCTTTTAAGGTGATGACGGATCCTTTTGTTGGTAAACTGGTTTTTGTCCGCGTCTATTCCGGTGAGCTGAAGGCTGGGTCTTATGTCTACAATACTAACCGAGGCCGAAAAGAGCGGGTCGGTCGTATTATTAGAATGCATGCCAATCACCGCTCCGAGGTGGACAAAGCTTTTACGGGTGATATCGTGGCCGTGGTGGGTCTGCGCAATACTGGCACCGGTGATACACTCTGTGACGAGACGGCACCGATTATGCTGGAATCTATCCAGTTTCCGGAACCGGTTATTTATGTAGCCATTGAACCTAAAACCAAAGTCGATCAGGATAAGCTGGGCGAAGCCCTGGGGAAGCTGGAAGAAGAAGACCCCACGTTCCGTATTCATACCGAACCGGAGACGGGTCAAACCTTGATCGCCGGTATGGGCGAGCTGCACCTGGAGATTATTGTGGATCGCCTGCTGCGCGAATTTAAGGTCGGGGCCAATGTTGGTACGCCGGAAGTGGCTTACAAAGAAACCATCAGTAAGCTGGCCCGGGCCGAGGGACGGTTTATCCGTCAAACCGGCGGGCGCGGTCAATACGGCGATGTGAAGCTAGAGGTAAGACCGCTGGAGCGGGGGCTAGGGTTCTTGTTTGAGAGCAAAATCGTTGGCGGAGTAGTGCCTAAGGATTATATCCCCGCAGTGGAAGGCGGTGTGCGCGAGGCAGCCGAAAACGGTATCTTAGCCGGCTATCCGCTGGTTGACGTGGGGGTTACACTGTATGACGGCTCCTACCACGAAGTGGACTCTTCGGAAATGGCCTTCAAGATCGCTGGGTCCATCGGTTTTAAGAATGCAGTTTCACAGGCTGAACCGGTGTTACTCGAGCCGATCATGAAAGTGGAAGTATTAGTACCAGAAGAGTACATGGGCGACGTGATGGGTGATCTAAACAGCCGTCGCGGCAACATCGAGGGCATGGATCAAAGAAGCGGAGTGCAGGTAATCGATGCACTGGTACCGCTGGCCGAAATGTTCGGCTATGCCACCGACCTGCGGTCGCGCACCCAGGGACGCGGCAACTACTCAATGCAGTTTTCCCACTATGACCAGGTTCCCAAGAATCTGGCCGAAAAAATTATTACTCGCACCCAGGGACTGACTGGGTAGGCTAAGTTAAGTGAGGAGGAAAAAACATGGCGAAGAAAAAGTTTGAACGGACTAAGCCCCACGTGAACATCGGTACTATCGGTCACGTGGATCACGGCAAGACCACTCTTACTGCTGCAATTACCAAGTTATTGTCTGATGCCGGGCTGTCGAGCTTCATTCCTTACGATCAGATCGACAAAGCACCCGAAGAGCGGGCCCGCGGAATCACTATTGCTACTTCGCACGTGGAGTACGAGACTGAAAATCGGCACTACGCCCATGTGGACTGCCCCGGTCACGCCGACTATGTGAAGAACATGATTACCGGTGCCGCCCAAATGGACGGTGCTATCTTGGTGGTCTCCGCTGCCGACGGCCCTATGCCCCAGACCAGAGAGCATATTCTGTTGGCCCGGCAGGTGGGTGTACCTTATATTGTGGTCTTCCTAAACAAATCCGACCAGGTAGACGATCCCGAGCTCATGGAGCTGGTGGAAATGGAAGTGCGGGATCTGCTCTCCGAGTACGAGTTCCCCGGCGACGATATTCCGGTAGTGGCCGGCTCGGCCTTGAAGGCGCTTGAGTGCGGCTGCGGCGGAAAAGAGTGCGAGTGGTGCGGCCCCATCTGGAAACTGATGGAAGAGGTGGACCGCTATATTCCCACTCCGGAGCGCGATACCGACAAACCGTTCCTGATGCCCATTGAAGACGTGTTCACTATTACCGGACGGGGAACCGTGGTTACCGGCCGGGTGGAGCGGGGTAAAGTAAAACTGGGTGACGAGATCCAGATTGTCGGGTTAGCAGAAGAAAGCCGCAAGACCGTAGTCACCGGAGTAGAGATGTTCAGAAAGACGTTGGACGAAGGTGTAGCCGGCGATAACATCGGGGTGCTCCTGCGCGGGATCGACCGCGAGGATGTGGAGCGCGGTCAGGTATTGGCCAAACCGGGCAGCATCCGTCCGCTCACCAAGTTCAAGGGTCAGGTTTATGTGTTAACCAAGGAAGAAGGCGGACGCCACACTCCGTTCTTTAACGGCTATCGGCCGCAGCTATACTTTAGGACCACCGACGTTACCGGTACCATTAATCTGCCGGAGGGCGTGGAGATGGTGATGCCCGGCGACAACGTGGTGATGGACGTGGAGCTCATTACTCC
>DURJ01000081.1 GCA_012837285.1 Bacillota bacterium | reverse complement strand
TTCTCCTATTTTTCTTTCTTCCCCTGCACTAACCGGCCTAGCATAGTTTTGCCAGTGGAAAAGGCGATGGATAAGAAGCTTTTTTGGTGGCTTAAGATGTCATCCAGGGCATTCACCACATAATCTATCTGCTCTTTTTCCACGATAAGCGGCGGCTCTAACCGAATTACGTTGGGGTTGTTAAGGGTATAAGCGGTAATAATGCGATGTTTATTAAGTAATTCTCCTGCTACCATGGCCCCTTGGTATTCGTAAGCCAGGTTCTTGAGCAAGCCACCGGTCAGGGTGTTTAGTACGCCTTCGGGCTGGTCAAATTCCAACCCGATGAATAAACCGCGCCCGCGCACCTCCTTGATCAGGGGGTATTTTTGCTGCAATTCTTGCAGCCGTTGTATGAAATAAGCTCCCTGTTCCCGGGATTTCCGGGGTAGTTCCTGCTCTAAGGTGGCTTGAATGCTGGCTAACCCGGCCGCCATGGCCCAGCTATTGCCACCGAAGGTGGATGTGTGTAGTAGCGCCCGCTCGGAGCTGCCATAACCCCGCTGCCACACTTCTTCCGCCGCCACGTAGGCGCTCACTGGCATTACGCCGCCGCCTAAGGCTTTGGCCAGGCAAATAATATCCGGTCCAACCTGTTCATAATCACAGCCGAACAGATAGCCGGTCCGACCAAATCCGGTTTGAACTTCATCGGCAATAAACAAGGCGCCGTATTTGGTCGTAAGCTCGCGGACACCGGCAAGATAGCCCTCTGGCGGAACAATAATCCCGCCTTCGCCTTGAATAGGCTCCACGATAAAGGCGGCCACGTCACCCGGCTTAAGTTTGGCTTCCAGCAGATCCAGGTCACCGTAGGGTATTTTTTCGCACCCCGGCACCAGCGGACGAAACGGCTGCTGGTATTTTTCCCGGCCAGTAACGGAAAGAGCACCCATGGTTTTGCCGTGAAACGATCCGGTACAAGAAATGATTTTTTGTTTCCCGGTGGAAATTCGAGCCAGTTTCAGGGCTCCTTCCACCGCCTCGGTCCCGCAGTTGCCAAAAAACGAGCGTCTTAAACCACCTGGTACAATTCGGCTTAAATTGTGAGCCAGCGCTCCAGCCAACGGATTTAGGGCTGCCTGAAGCATGTTGGGCAACTCTCCCGCTTTCGCCACCGCTTGCATGATCAGCGGTGGATTGTGCCCCAGATTCAAGGCCCCGTAGCTTCCGAGAAAATCCAGGTATTCATTCCCCTCTTCGTCCCAAACGTGCATCCCTTGGGCGCGGACAAACTTCTTGTCAAAGCCGATCAGACTCATCATGCTTACTAAATTCGAATTGACATAGTCCCGGTGATTCTGTACCAGTTCTTCCTGGCTAAAACTACACGCTTGGTCTATGGTGTACAGCTCTTTTTTGTTGTCCATGTCTAAACCTCCTCAACCCTTCGTGTGCACATTTCTGTACTCCTATTCGACAGCGTAGACTGCCGCTCCTTCTGTGCATATATATAATCAAACACAGCAGGAGGGTTGTCAATGCATATTGTTATTGATGTGCCGAGCCGACAATTACATCTTTATGGAAGTAACACCGTGCTAAATAGCTTCCCTATTGCCGTGGGCAAACCCGCCACCCCCACACCCCCGGGAACCTACACTATTGTGGAAAAGGTTCCCTACCCCGGCGGGGTGTTCGGCACCAGGTGGTTGGGACTGTCGCGGCGTTATTACGGCATTCACGGCACTAATGCTCCTTGGCTCATCGGTCAAGCAGTGTCCAATGGGTGTATCCGCATGTATAACCACGATGTGGAATATGTGTATGACCGGGTGGATACCGGTACTGAAGTACGGATCTTGAACCAGGCACTTGTCTCCAATCCGGGCCCAGGCGGAACCTATATAGTCCAGCCCGGCGACTCTTTATGGCTGATTGCTAATGAACATAATACCACTGTTGATGCTCTGGCCGCTGCCAATTATTTAAGCCCGCCTTATACTATTTATCCGGGGCAAAAGCTTTATCTAGGTAGCACGGAAACCAACGCTGCTGAATAGTATGCTTAAGCTAGCCAGCCTGAGGAGGTGAACAGCGTGCCTTTTGACCGCCGGATTTTTAGATATCCAGCTGTAGAATACATCCCTTTATATCCCCTGACCCTGGCCCTGGAACCTGCCTGGAAACCGCCGGACGATCGGGTGCTATTGTATGTTTTCTTAGATAAGGACTCTCTGCAGCAGGAACTTCAGCGTCTTGGTATAGTATTGACCACACCGGTGGATTTCAGCCAAAAGTTGGTTTTGCTGACCCTGGGCTACCAAGTTACTTCCGCCTATTACCGCGGCTACACCACTATCTTGCAGGGAGAATCGCTAGCGGGAGGATATCATATAGCTGCCATTCCCCGCGGCTATTTTTACAAAAACCGGGTTCATTTTGTCCTCTACGATAATAACGCCACTAAGTTGGGTTGGGCTAATATCAGTCTACAAAAGTACTAAATCGGCCCTAAGTACCACTTTGGCCCGCAGATATTGCCCAGCGGCGGCCGGCCTTTGGGCATCTTTGCTTGCGCCCGTTTGATAAAGTACCTCTGTAATAACAAGCTCGCCACCTACCTCTTGCCCCGGCTCGGCCTGAGGACAAAGAAAAGACAGCTCAAAAGGGCGCCTTTCTTGCCACAACTGTAACATGCCTGCCGCTTTGGCATAGGTCACAGCCAAAGAAAGCTCACCTAACCCCTTCACCTGTCCGGCTGCGGTCTCCCATTTTATCTGTTCCAACTGGGCCACCACCTGCGCTCCATAGGTGGCGAACCGGTGCCGGGGCTTCATTAAAACCTCCAGTTCAGCTAGTTCACAGACGGTGCCCAAGACCGGACGTTCGGCAAATTGGCCGGGCAAATCCTCTACTTCCACGGCGGCCACTATCACTGCCGGTCCATAAACCTTGCCGATTACAGTACAGGCTAGCCGAACCGTTGTCTGGCCGCTGTCCTTATCTGTTGACAGCGGTAATAAGCTGGCCTGGACATCTATATCGGAGACTGATTGCGGCTCGGTACCGGGAATATTAAGCAGCACCTGCCAGGGGAAGCTGTGCTCCAGGCAATATTCTTCCCCAAAGTCAGCTAGACAATAGAGGCTTAGTTGGATTTCCCCCCGAGAACAAAGGGTGCCGTGTCCTAGGTAGACTGCCTCTACCCTTGAACCCACGGTGTGATCCAAAACAACTGCTCTCTGGCCGGGAAGCACCACTGTTTGTTCCAGCAGGAAATCTTGTTGCTGTCGGCCCACCAACTTTTCCACCTGTATCCGGGCCGTTTTGAACCGGCCAGTCGCCAACACCGGTTCCGCCACCACTGCTGTTTCCTTTAGGGTCAGCAGGCAGAGCTGAAAACTGCACAAAATTTGCAGGTTTAGCTCATTGTTTTGGGTTCGGGTGGATTTTATACTCTCCACTCGTTCTTGCACTTTCACCAGTTGACCAAGCCGGCTCTCCTCGGTTATTAAGATCTTTCTCAGCGGTAAGGTAACATGATGAGCCCGCTCCTTGCCCTCATGGTCTACGTAGGGAAGACAAACCTCCAGTTGCCCTAAAATGGCAACTTGACCGTAATCAGCGCTGCCGCTCAAATTCACCAGCCGCACCTGGGGCTGGCCGGGGATATCCGATACCGGCAATGCCTGTAACGGAACAGTGCCCAGGACCAGTTCGGTAAAATCGCATTTGGCTACTGGCACCGGCAGCCGGACAACATTGGTCTGCTCCGGGGAAGTATTGGCTGCCGCCACCAGAATTTCTTGTTCTTGTTCCTGGCAAAGCTGTAATTTAATCTCTTCCCTGATACTCAGGGACAAAGTATAGCCCGAGGACAGCAGTTTCGCTCCCACTATTTCGCCGTGGACAGTAGCCGCCGGGTCTCCCGCAAACTCGGTGAGGGCAGCGGGCCAGACATAGTTCCAAGCGCTGGTATGGCAAAGCTCGTGTAGCCGTTTATCCAACCCAAGATAAAGAATCTCTTCCTGTGCTGTACCGCTCACCACCGCCGGCTGGGTCAAGCCGACGCGAGGTTCTTGTTCGTTAATTTTCGCCTGCACAATCTTGCTGCCTGGCGGATCCAAGGGCAGCAGCAATTGGCGGTGAAAGCTCCGGGTTTCACCAGCCTGCACCACCGGCAGCAAAGCCGGCTGGAAACGACACTGAGCCAACAGTGATGTCACCGCCGCTTTGATATTAACGTCGAAAGTGACGGCTACGGCCACTGCTATGTCGGCACCTTTGCGCCCGACCCGATTTACAGTGTATGTTGTCCCGGTAACCTGCGGTTCGATCACGCTGTGCCCTGCCAACAGAGGTTCTGTTAGGGTAAACTCTAGTCCAAAGGCGCTCGCTGCCTTCAGAGCCTGTAATCGGCCTCCAGTTAAGACCAGAGTCCCCTGGATCAGTACTTCACCCCTGATTCTAAGTTGCAGCCCCTCCACCTGCCCGCGGACAGCCCTAAGCTCGGCGCTAAGAGCCTGCACCTCCTGGGGACAAGCCCGCACCCTTGCACAACACTCCAGCTTAGCCGGTAGGGCGACCCTCTGCACAGTCTTGTAGACCAGTGGACTCTTCCTCTGATAGCTCACCGGCTTCCCCCTCCAACGTTCCTTGCTGATATAAGATATGGCCGCCGCGAGAAAAAAAGAAGACCCTGCTTCGTATCAGCAGAGTCTAAAGACCTAACCCAAAGGAAACCAGACTAATCTAGCTGCTCCTGCACCGCTGCCTGCACCCACTGCAGTACCTTCACTGTTGAGCGCAGCAAAACTTTGATGCTGAGGAGATTGTTAGCCCCATCAAATTCAGGGATCACGCCGGCCACAGAGGGCATTACTTTAGCCATCATCCCCGGTTGGGCTGCTGCCACTACTACATAGCCGACAAACGGCAGGCGTTCTTCGGTTTCGTAATTTACTCCGTCGGTGCCAGTGAAGTAGATACGGGCAGAAAGAACTCCTTGGACAATCACTTTGCCGGCGATGACATCAGTACTTATCTGTGTGACCGCACCGCTGACTTGATTCACCTTTTGAGCCGTTGGAACCAGGGTCAGGCTTTGCTGTAACAACTGGTGCAATGTCTGGGTCCCTACCACCCGCCTGGTCTTAATCAGGGTCTCGCCTACAGTAAGCGCCAGTTCCCGCTCTTCAGTAACTTTTACCGTCAGCATGTAGACAATCTTCTGTTTAAGTTCTGTACCTTCGGCCGTGAGTTCATACTTGATTTCATCCACCTGGGCCCTAACTTCGGCCTGCATGCCCGCACAAACACCGGGCAATTCTACCAAGGTGCTAAAGGCCAGCTCTTCCTGTTGATGATGCTCTAAGTTATCGTCCAGACCCACGGTAAAGACATCCTCGCTGATAGAACCCTTTATCACCACTTTGTCCGCAATGACTTCCGCCGTAGTAATCGTGATCTCGGCCCTGACGTCTGTTACCTTGACCGCCGGCTGGGATAAGATAACGGTGCTCTCGTTCACCTCTTCCCTGGTATTCTCCCCGCTGACGCCTGGGAACAGATACAGCGGCCCTTCCCCTGGCTCCAATCTTAATTGCCTCTCTTCTGTAACTTTAACCAGTAGACCGAGCACCGTCTTTAGACCGATTACACTGCCATCACTGCTAAGCTCAGGTAAGATGCTCTCCACGCACTCGTGAACAGCAACCTGCATGTGGGGCCTGGCCCCAGGAATCTGCACATAAGTACAAAACGGTGCTTCCTGAGACTGGTGATGCACTACCATATCGGTGCCTACATAAAACAGGTGGTGTTTTACCTTCCCTTCCACGACAACTGTACCGGGCAAGATGTGCGTCACCACATCCAGGACTTCGCCGGTGACGTTGCGCACTTTTACCGCCGGATCAAAAAGAACAACGTTGGTCTCCAATAATAACTCAGCCGTGTTCTCGCCCACAATCACTTCCGTTTTGACCAGCGAACTCAAGTCTGTCCCTCCTTAAAAACAGTAGTCGGGCCAAGCCTGGCCAGTATAGTAAGGGAGAGGCGGCGGCCTCTCCCTTAGTTAATGTCTTAGGTGTTTGTTGACGGACGTGGCCTTTGTGGTGGGAAAATATTTTCCGGCGGGCAGGGGAACTCAGGCTGCGGTCTGGTGACGCAGGGAGCGGGAACACAGAAGCCGTAGGTGGGTACACAGAGTTTAACCAGAGCCTTGATCTGGATTTCCTTACAGATTTTCTTGGTGCAAAGGAGCACGTTAAGTCCCGGATTATCGGGATCGGGAATGATCTCACAATGGCAAAGAGTACTTAGGATCCGGCACTGGCCAAAGGTGCCCTCGGGAGCAAACAACAGTACGGTATTAAAGAAGAACTCTGGCCCAATGCGCGTCGGACCACAGAGAACATTGCCGAAAGCATCAAAAATGGTAATGTCAAACACTAAACGCTGCCGTACCGTTACATCGGCAAAACCCTCGACATCGGGTGGGCCGACGTTTATGACTTCGCACCGTGTTTCCGGAAGACCGGTGGCTGCTTCGATCCCAAACACCAGAGCACAATCCACGGTGGCACCTGGCGGTAGGGGATTGGGGCAGGTCCCGGGTAGGGCAATCTGTTGGGGCAAAACGTCTTCCTTGACACACTGGTCGTACACTTTTAGCACTTCGATACAGTCTACAACCAGGTCTCTTAGTTCGCAACCAGGAACAGGAACACTGTCTGCATGCATAAATGATCCTCCTTCCTTACCTGAAGAACCTAAAGGCCAAGTAATTACTGCAGCCTTCTGGTTCCATGGCTGCTTTATGGTATGAAAAACGGGTCTAATTGGTGCATCAAGGGACAAGCCTTTTCCGATTTCTTCCATCACAGCCCAATGCTTGGGCCTGCTCTTGATAAGCTTGTCCCCCGTCGAAGAATACATCTGGTAATCCCTCAGCCTGATCTAATCGTTTTGCTGCCTTCACAATGTACAACTTATAATAGACAAAGGAGTTGCACCTGCACTCCCTTTTGTCGTCCAAGAACTTTGTATCTGGCCCAGTAGGATCAATTAGGTTTAAGGAGGAACATGCAGTGAGAAAGAAATTATTGAGCCTAACCTTAGTTGCTGTGGCAATTGGCACGGTTCTAGCCCTATCGACCACAGCTGCCGCTGCGCCGGCTTATGGCTCGGCCGAGTGGTACTTGCAGTATATGCAGCAGTATTCCAGCAACCCGCGTACACCTAGTCAGCCGGTGCCGACTCCAAAGCCGAACCCGACACCCAACCCGACTCCTAATCCTACTCCTAACCCCACCCCTACACCGCGACCGAACCCAACACCTTCCTATCCAACTAACCCCCAGCAAAATCCTAATTGGTATCTGGACTATCTTAACCGGTACCAACCCACCAGACCGAGTACACCGGCACCGAAGCCGAATCCCAATCCCAATCCGCCGGCGGACAATGATCCCGAGCCTGAACAGCCACCTGTAGAGACCCCAACTGGCTTAACCGCCGAGGAACAACAACTCCTGAACTACATCAACCAAGAGCGGGCCAAGGTTGGCGCCGGGCCGGTCACTATTGACCCTGAGCTAGTTCGCGTGGCTCGCCTCAGAGCCGACAAGCTGGTGGAGCTGGGTATCTACGAGCACAACATCCCCGGCTACGGCACCGCCGGACAGCAACTAACTAGAGAAGGTTACAAATACGCCTATCTGGGTGAAAATCTAGCTGCAGCCGGTTCCGTCTACCAAGCCCATGCTAACCTGGTGCGCAGCAGCGGCCACAAAGCTATCATGTTAGATCCCAAGTTCAGCAAAGTGGGTATCGGTATCTCGCACTATACCGGCAATAAATCAGGTATAATGGCCATAGAAATTTTCGCTCAGCCCTACTAATTTCTCAAAAAACCCTGCCGGGACCCCGGCAGGGTTTTTGGTGAGTTTATGCTATGGTGAGGGAAACATCATCCAAGTCTATTGATCCGGTGCCGGTCTTAGTGAATTTAATCTGCACCGCTGCCAAGTCACTGGGCGCCGGACCGAAAATGCCACGGTAAAAAACTCCCACGTTAGCAACCTTAGAGGCTCCAATAACTTGAATCTGACCTCCTACTGTCTGGCCGCCCATGGAATCGATAAAAATAAGCTGGGCAGTTAAGATCGAAGGGCCTGTGCCACCGGCATGAAATGCCAGTATATAAAAGCACCCGGGGATTACATCTGTCGTAAGAAGCTGAGAAGTCAGAACGGCATCGGCGGATGGCGTTCTTCCTAGCACAACAGCTTTCAGTCCGCTGTGGATTTTCTGCTGCACTTTCTCTTGATCGACGTTGGTACCTGACCAACCTACAGGGACCAGGTCACTGTCTGAGGCCACGAAATTTCCTTCGAAACCGAAGTTCGGTGCCAGTTCGCCTGTGTTGGGGCAACAAGTTTCTGGGCATTCCTCGTTTTGCCGTATCTGAAAATTTTCTCTATTCATCAATATCCCGTCCTTTCAGTTCAGGACAATTGTTTTTTAGGCAATGGATAAGGAAACATCATCCAAATCCACCTGGCCGACTCCGTCCTTGACAAATTCTACTCGTATACGGGCCAGATTGGCTGGGGCAGTGGGAGTTATCACATAGTAGTAGTTTCCTACGCCAGCGGTGATGGACTGGTCAACAATGGTAATGTTCGTCCGGCCAAGCTCGTTACCGCCGGTGTCAAGAAACACTACCGAGCCAGTGAAGGTACTACCATTTCCTAACGATCCGCCGGCAAAAAAGGAAAAATTGTACTGACAGCCGGGGAGAAACAAACCGGTATCAGTTATATTTTGACTAAGACTAGCATCGTTGCTCGGGTTAGCCCCCAGCACCACCGCTTTGAGCCCAGAGTGGATTTTCTGCTGGACGGTTTCTTGCTGAACATTAGTACCGGTCCAACCGTCCGGTACTCCCTGGGCGGAGAATGATCCCTCAAAGCCCGGGTTAGAGACTATCTCGCCAGTGGAAGCACAGCAGCTAGGCGGGCAAGGCGGAGGTGGTATTTTCCCTGCTTGTAGCAGGTGATATCGGCTGATATTCATCATGTCTCATCCCTTTCTTCTGGGCGAAACAGTATTGCCATGGACTTTATTGGAATACCAATACAGCATATGACAAGAAGGTCGAAAACGTGCCCTGTCCTATTTCCCTGGTAATGGTGCTGCCTTAGCAGCGGCCAAATAGGTACAATAATCCAGTAAGAGAGCTGCCAACCGCTCTTCGGCCTGTCTGTCCACCAGCCTGAGCAAGATACGGTTCGGCCGTTCGTTAACTTCCAGCAACCATGGTTGCCCCTCCCGGTCTAAACCAAGGTCCAGTCCCAGTTCCGCCAAGGCACCGGGCAACTGAGAATCCAGACAGCGGGCAATGGCCAGCGCCGCTTGGTTAAGACCGCTGAAGTAGGTGGAGGCTTGGTTGGGAAAGAGCTGTTCCAGTAAGCCCTGAGCCAGTACATAAGATCCACCGCACCAGCCATGGGTCATTACCCCCTGCCTGGGTGCGCAGCGTCCCACGGCCGCCACTTCTTCCCACGCTGCTTGGCCATTCTTCATTACGTGGACCCGAAAGTCCACTATCCGACCATTGATGGAAGCTAGCTGCACCCC
Organism: Bacillota bacterium; assembly: GCA_012837285.1. Classification (NCBI taxonomy): domain Bacteria; kingdom Bacillati; phylum Bacillota; species Bacillota bacterium. The sequence goes on along the minus strand of DURJ01000081.1, from coordinate 5,310 downwards.
TTGTTGCACTAGATAATCTTCGTTCGGAAGAAGTAGTCCTGTGATTTGGCTTAAGTCATCATATAGCTGGGATCGCCTCTTTCCGAAATCGGTATGCAACTCGCAGAAATAAGCGTCCGGCCACTTGGTTAGGCGAATTATGCCTTGGCCGTGGGATGCGCCTTGGGGTTTAACGTAGACTCGACAAAACTGATTCAGAAACTCGGCCAGTATTTCCAAGCTAAAGTGTTCTGTAGCCGGGATGTTAACTTTGAGCCCGGACACCGCTGTTAACATTTGATGCACATTCCATTTATTTAGCCCAGCGTGATTAAATATCTGCATTTTATCTTTGCCGGGGAGAAATTCGGCAAAAAGATGACTATATTTTTCTTTCGCCTCAGCCTCAAGTAATGTCCCCACTCGGTTATAGATCACCTGGGGAAAAGGAAATCGGTCCATGTACCATGTGTTCTCTGCCTCCGACTTGATAATATAGCCGGTGGCAGAACAGTCGGCAAAATCTAGATTACGGGGAGTAGTAAGAAAAGCCACCATACCGCGTTCCTGGGCCAGCAAAACCAGACGGCGGGCAAAATCCAGCTCCGGCCAGTCCAGCTCCAGCGGCCCGGCTGAACAAAGAATACCTACCAATGGTTGAACCGTCATGATCATTTGATCTTCATCCCCTCATACTCCGGTTAAAAATCTTCACAGTCTCCTTTGTCTTTTACACCGTTTTTTATCTCTTCCATACTATGTATTAAGCGGCGCTTACGCCCACAAGGAGGAATGATTATGGTTACTAACGCCTATGCCAGAATACTGCCACCGGAAGTTCACCGGTACTTTACCCAATTCGGGATTACCAATAAGCTTTTTAATAACGCCTTTAACCCTCGCCCTCTCACCGGACCGGCCAAGACCGGAGTGTGCCCTCCCAAGAAGCCAAGCCCGGGTGGAGGCTGAGGGAAACGTATCTAACCGGCCGGTGGCCGAAGAAAAAACACGCATAGCGTACAAAACCTACCTCGTAGGGGACAGCTTGCATCCGAAGGATGGTCTCTGTCCCGTCCCGGATTTTTTTCAATAGGCAGGCCAAAACGCGGCCACCACAGAGGGCTGCCTCTTCCACAAGGACCTGACTCTGGTACTGGCCAGGCCGACGCGCTAGGTTGCTGGCCCATCCTCGCGCTGTGCAGCGCCCCCCAGAACCGAGCTCGGCTCACTTGGGCCGCCTCTGAACTTGCCCCTTCGGGGCTCGACTTGCATCTGCGGTTTTCCCTCGCTCGCCTCGCTCTTTTGAATGAGGGCTAAGCTTCCCGCTGAGGATTGGGCCTAGCCACCTGGCGCATATCACTGACCAGGCATAACAAACCAGGGTATCGAGTACAATGGCCCTTGGCCGTACCTACCCTGAATATCGCATCGGCCACCCGAGGGAACGATCCCTGTGTCGTTCCGCTTAGTCCCGGATTCCCACACCAAATCAACCGGAAGGTGTGATTTGTTTGCTGTACTTTATTACTTATCCCAGTTGGGAAGGCCATTGGCACTGGTCCTATAACCGAATAATTGAAACCGGATTTAGACAACGGGGCTTAGCCGTAAAAACCATCGTAACGGACTATGTATCGTCTTCCATCCAAGAAGCCATAACCGAACTTCAAACAACAGAAAGCACGCCCGGCGACATCTGGCTCTTTTCCGTAGCTCAGAATCCGGTCATAGAACTGGTGGAACGAAAACCGGGGCGTAAGTTTGCCAACATCAGTAATTTGAGTTGCTTCCCCTTCGATCCGGCCCGATTAGAGGGAGTGGATATGGAGGAAGAGAAACGCTTTGGCTACTATGACAAGCTCTTTTGCAGTTCACAGTGGGCCCTGGAAAGCGCCGCCGCCGCTTATCCTCAACATCGGAAGCGGCTTGTTTGCACCGGTTTTCCCCTGGATTTTAGTCAATATGAGCCCTATTACCACCTACCGAAACGAGCTAACTTAGTGGTCTTTAACCAGCGCTTTTCCTGGGAGCGGCTGCCGTTGATCGAAATCGAACTAGCCCGCCGGCTCAGCGCTCGGGGATACGAAGTCTGGCATCTATATGCTCCTGTAGCCGGTGACCAGGTAAGCGCCGATCCCCGATTGCAGCAACTGGCCAGCAGCACCCAATCCACTGGGCTACGATTTATTCCCAATCGCACCAAAAAAGAGTACCTGAACAACCTGGCCCACGCAGCCGTGGTGGTTACCACCTCCATCTGTGATAACCTGTCCATCGCCATGCTGGAAGCTACAGCCTTGGGAGCCGTGCCCGTGGCCCCCAACGCCATGGCCTTTCCCGAGTTCATTCATCCCGACAACCTCTACCCTCCCTATGACTTAAACTACATAGAACAACTGGTCATAAAGCCGCCACAGCGACCCCACAGCATAGAGCGGTACGCCCATGAACGAGTGCTGGCCAGATACCTAGAAGCCATAGGGCCATAAAAATCAACAGGCGGGCACGGACTCCCGCCCCTAACCCATCCCAAAAACCAATTCCCTCCCTGCTGCATACGCTATGTTGAGTATCTGAATCCACAGGGAGGGATAAAACTGTGTCCAACAACCCAGAACAGAAATTGTGCACCGCTACAGTAGATAATCCGGAGCCAAGAGAAGCTTGCTGTCATGAACAAGCTGATACTGCTCAAGCAGAACTGGAATTATCCTCGGAAGCGACCATTGAACCAACGCCGGATCAAGCCGCCGGCCCTGACCCGAAAGAGCAGGCTCCTGAGGCAGATCCTCCAGCAGCTACTGACGCCGATACTGCTGAACAATCTCCTTGGTCCGGCCCCCAAGAGTCAACTGAAACCGATCCGGTCACCGCCCTCAAACCCGACCAGGATAAAGTTCAAGCAGCACCTCTACCACCAAAGTCTCGCATTCCGAGAGCTATCTTCCAGTATTATCTGCAATTCGGCTTTACGCCCCAAGCTGTGGCAGCCATCTTGCACTTACCGCCAAAAGACTTAACTAATAACAAGGTGTCTTTCGTTCCTACTACGCCGCCGAAAAATTGCTGAGGGTCGTAACAATTCGACCGGCGGCCGAAACAAAAAGCCCGGGTAAGTGCCCGGGTTTTCTATTGAGGTTTCTTTCTTGTTACTCCCTGTCGCCGACAGGAGTTGTTGTTATCAGTTCAGCCGCGCTCGGGCATGGTCCAGATCGTGGGCGGGATGCTTTCCGCCCCACGGGGAACAAACGGGGCTCGCCGGGATACCGGGGGGGAGGATTCGGGAATAGTAGGCCGCCCTCTCCCACCAGTTAATGGGGTTTTGGACCACGAGTCGTCCAAAGGCGGCTCGGTATAACTGGGCAAAGGACCCCTCATTGGTGGTGGCAGGTCTGGAGATGTACTGGATTCTGTAGCTACCGCTGATTGGACCTCTTCTTCATGCTTACGTACCGACACCAGCAATTGAATAACGCCTTCTACTTGGACCTGGTTTCGGTCTCGTTCTCCTTTACCGAGATGTTCGGCAGCATCAATCAATGTGCAAACTGGATCCCCGGCCAAATAACCCTTAATCTCTTGCGCTCTGTCCACCGTTGATTTGACGCTCACGTCCATACTGAGATAGCGAGTGGCACCGACAAAATGCAGCTTACCTTGCTCGTCTTTGCTTTCGTAACAAGCCGTAAGCTCTGCTTTGCCGTAGACCAGAATACGATCAGCTCTCTGTGGCCAGCAATGCAGGGCCGCAATATGAACCCCACAGTCCACTAGTCTGGCTCCGGGGTAACCGGGCAGTTGCCAAGTTACGCAAAACGGATTTTCTGCTACCGTCTGTAGCCTTTCGGGCACAGTCGTTCCACTCCCTTCACCCATAGTCACTGCTGTCATAATATGCACGGGCAGAGGGCACTGTGCCAAAAACATGGAGTCGCCCCGGAAAGAGCGACTCCAACATCTCCCTGACACGCCTGCCACTCTGAACGAAGTGAAGAGTCTTGGATCCTTCGCTGCGCAAGATCCTTCGCTTCGCTCAGGATGACAATTCTAAACACAGTCTGAATGACAATCTTGAACACAGTCTACCTGCCATCCCCTTAGCATGTTCGGCACTAGCTTAATTATCCGATAAATTGCTGGGTAAAGATAATCCCGTACGGACTGCCTTTAGCTATCCCGATCCCGATATGAGTAAAGTTGGGATTTAGGATATTAGCTTTGTGACCAGGACTGTTCATTAGGCCGTTATGGGCGGCAGCGGCTGTAGGGGCCCCGGCCAGATTCTCCCCAGCCGTGCGGTAAGCTATACCGGCCCGGTGCATTTGATCAAAGGGCGATCCCAGATCAGGGGATATGTGACCAAAATAATCGTTAGCCACCATATCGGCACTCTTGGCTCGGGCCGTATCCACCAAACGCATGTCCACCTGTAGCGGTTTTACTCCTGCCTCGGCCCGCGCTTTATTGGTCAGCTCAAGAAGCCGTGCTTCCTCGGCCGCCAGTTTGCCGGGGGTGGGAGTTTCAGCCGGCTGGTCGGGCTCGGTATTGGGTTCCGGGTCAGGTTCTGGTGTCGGGTTCACCGGTTCCGGTTTGGGCGGTTCCGGCTCAGTCACAGGTTCCGGGGACGGGGTCTGATAGCGGGCACCAAGCTGGGCCAATATCCGCTGCGTTAGGCGCTCCGCCAGGCTGTCCAGAACTGATTTGCCAAACAAGCTGCCCAATTGCTGCTCAAGTTGTGTGTGTACCTGCTGGTATACTTGTTCATACCAACGGCTTTCTATCCTGACCGGCGCAGCAACAACGGTGGCCGCTAGAGTCAGTACCAACACCGCCGTAACTAACAAGGTGACTAGTCTCTTCGGCATTCTACACCTCTCCCCACATCAATTAATTGTTATAAAGTTGGCAGCTTGATTATACCAGCGGCACCAGTTTCTGCGCAAAGGGCCAATTTAGACCAAAGAGGCTTTTTTTTACCAGGAGACGAATTCTCGTCCGTTGGGACAAGTAGGTTGGACAAGTACAGCCTTAATGGCCAGGAACAAGGGCACTGGGAAGAGATTCCTATTGAAAATGAAAGGGGCTGTTGCACTAACAAGCCCTAGAAACAAGAGACGGCGACTGGCAGGGATGCCAGAAGCCGTCTTTGCGGTAAAATGTTCTTACCATGAAACAAATTACCTCATAGCCAAATTATACACTTGCCGGGTGTGAATATCAATTGGCATTACCCCTGGATGTAGCATTATTAATCCCGGCTGATGATTCGGTGAGGCTACTTAACGCAGTGTTTGAAAGGATTGATTACAGCAAGTTGCGCGCTGCGTACTC
>DURJ01000080.1 GCA_012837285.1 Bacillota bacterium | reverse complement strand
GATCAAGCTTAGCGGAACTTCTATTTAAACCGAGCTTGTCACTCCAAGTCCTAAACAGGGGCTTACCGCACAGAAGTTCATAAAAAATAACCCCCAGGGAATAAAGATCGGCATGATGATCGATTACTGCCCCGGGCTTATAATAAATAAGTTCCAGTGCCCTGTAGGTATCGGCTTTACCAACCAAAGCTGACACCACCGTCTGACTCCCCTTTAACTTGGCGTAATCGAAGTTCATAACTTTTGACTCTCCGGAATGGGTGATTATGATATTGCGGGGGTTAAGGTCCCGGTGAACAATTTTTTTCCTATGTATAGCCTCCACAATGGCAACCAGGCTCTTCATTATTTCCCTCTTATCCGCCGTCCCCATACCCCGTTCCATCTTTTCTGCCAGGGTAACATGCTCAACCCAATCGGTAACACTGATAACAAAGGGATCGAAAGAGAAGGGAGGAATACTGCTAAAGAGAACAAAGGGCTCCTGGCGCAATACAGCCTTGACGCGGGCATCCCGCTGCGCCATCTCCCTGGTAATATCCTGGATATGTTCCCTATCACCCGGGTCGATCATCATGGCCTTAAGAAAGTAACGCTGCTCAAGAAGTTCGTTTCTTGCCCTATAGATATGATAATCATCACCATCGAAGATTAGCTCTTCGATCTTGTACCCATTAACCTGTTCACCGGCATGAAAGTGCCTGGCTTCACCCCCGGATTCTTTCCCTTCACCATAAATGCCCACGATTGTTTTGATATCTTGCTCCGTAAACAGATCTTCTGGATAAAGACGTTCCCACAAATCACTAACATTCTCTGGATTAAGGGAAACAATATTGCCGATATCGCCTAGCCGAAACTGCAAGCGCTCATTGGTAAAAAAGACTACTCCCTTGACACCGCCGTTGCGATTTACCTTCCTGATCAATTCTTGGTTGCCATGGATATTCTTTTTAATAAAGCCTGCCACTTTCTTTCTCTGTTCCTCCGCCTTGGAGAAAGGATTAACCTCTTTGCGCGACTCGCCGCTTCGGGCAATATAGGTAAGGTGACTGTTGTTTAGACTGATCCGCTCCCGAATTGTCCCCGACCAATCCTTCATTTCAATAGAAAAGATACCCTTGGGACAGACAAGAGTAACGTCAATCTCACGGGTAGAATAGCGATTGGTCACCTTAGTACTGACAAGAAGATAGAACCTTTTTGGCGGAATCGCATCTCTCAGCAGATCGATTCCTTTCTTTTCATGTTCATAAACATCATCAAAGAAAATAACCTTCGACTCCATCCTTCTCCCCTTCCTGCAGTATGTTGAAAATACAATTCTACAAAAAATAACCAGATTCCTTCAAATTAGCCGATATTTGCATTAGATTATAAGATTATTGGCCTGCTCCGCTAATACAACAGCCCGGTTACCCGGGCTGTAGTTATCTCACCAACTCATTCTTTTTCGTCCGCAACCCTAAAACCAATAGACGCTCACCCACTCGGGATAATAGTTGCCGTAGTAACCGGGGCTTCCTCTTAGGCCGCGCAGGATTTCCACCGCTTCAGCCGGCGCATCCAAAGACTGAAGGTAAAGAGAGCCTTGATCAAAACGTTCCAGTCTTAGAAAGATCATTTCCTCACCGGATGGTGACGGGCTGGGATAATAGTCAGCTGTGCTAGGTGGCCCGGCGGTAAGGGGTGCGGCCTGCCCATCCCGGCCTAGCTTATGAATTCGCTGACCGGGAACTATTGCCCCGGGCAAGGTGTTCAAATCGGACACGGTCTGGGCCTCAGGCCCACGACAAAAGAGCAGTTCATTGGCCTCACCTGGCAACCACACCGGCTCGGTATCGACATAACCGCTTTGACTACAATCAGTAACCTCACCGCTGGTAAGATCAGCCATTTCCAACCGTTTGTTCAACATAACATCCCGACCAATGCCAGCAATATAGGCCAGCTTCTTATTGTCCGGGGAAAATGCCAGCCACTCCGGATACCTTAGACCGTCGCTTAAGCTTATCGGTTGCTTGGTTGTTACATTAAGCACACCGGTTTCAACGACGTCAGCGGTAAGTGAACCGGCGTTCATTCTTATATGATAAGCCAAATACTGTCCGTCCGGCGACCACTTTAGACTAATAAAAGCCCAGATATAGAGGCCCTCTGGATCAATGGGTGTCTCGTCAGTAAAAGTATAAAGCACTCTTCTTTGCCCAGCCAGATTTACTTGCTCCAGCGTAGGCGGCAACTCCTTGGTGCGGGGAAAAGAAACAGTCAGGCTGTCTCCATCCGGATGCCAGGCCAAAGAGGGAATCATAACGTGGTCTTCTTCCACCAAAGTGCTGATTCGGATTTCTTCGGCTGTAATATCGGCGCACTTGACGATGCCAGCCGGAATATAACCGTCGGTGCTGTCTTCCCGGATAGTATAGACCAGCCGATTAGCCTTAGGTGACCATAGAGGATCACCATAAATAGGTTCTGTATCCACCTGCCTGGCTCCGCTGCCGTCAGCCCGTGCCACCCATAAATAAGTCAGTGCATCCTCAGCCTCGGCGGTATATTTGTAGGCCAACCATGTACCGTCGGCTGACCAACCTATCAATTCGGCCTGGCCAGAGTCGGTAAGCTGCTTGGGCTGAGTATTCTGTTCCCGTCCGTCCAGCAGCCACAGTTTTCCTTGATCAGTGTACGCCACCGCAGCGTTAAAGGCTTGGCCGCTTACCCGCTCCGGCGGAGTACGGCGCTGGCCGGTGATAATATGAACCTGGTTGGCACTGCCATCCCAGACCACAGTCGCCCCCAGATTCTCCGCCACAAAACGCAGCGGCACGTAAAAAGTCCCGCCGATCAACCGGGCCGCTATCGGCAGCGTTATCGGCACACTATTTTTGTGCACCTCTCCCGTGTTAAGCCGGAAGAAAATAGTGCGGCCGTATTTTTGAATCCAAGTAGTCTGCTCAGCCTCATTCCACTGCAGATTTGCTTCCAAATAAGCGCTAAGATCCTTCAGCGATACTAAGACTGTCCCCCGGTCCCAGCGCAGCGGCGATGCCGGTGTTACAAATTCACCGTCCACCATAAGGGCCGGCACTTTAGCAGCAGCTACGGCCGGCGGTGCCCCCAAGGCCAACACCATCAGCCCAGCCAGCAAAACAACTGAGCCGCGAAATCCAATCCTGTTCATAGGAGCTACACCTTCTTTAAACTATGTTGATCGTGCATCAAAGAAAAAGAGCAGGGCTGTTCCCCCTGCAAGGTCTTCGACATCCGAGATGCTCTTCCTGCTCTGTCCCAAAAGAATCTTATAGGTGCCCAGGCACCGCCGGGCCGCGTAAAACACCGCCTCTTT
>DURJ01000079.1 GCA_012837285.1 Bacillota bacterium | reverse complement strand
TGCAGGGCTCGGTCGAAGCTGCGTAGACCTGCTAATTGGAACCCGTGCTTCTTCCCCATCTGCATAATTTCGTCGATCTGCTCCACAGACAAGTCGCGCCCCAGGGTAAAACTTTCATGTCGTCCCTCCAAAGCCAGAATCATGGTTTCAGCCATACAGGCAAAAGACGTGCCCGGTGGAAAACCAAAATCGAAGCCAAAATTAACTGGGCCAGGAACCTGAACCACGCCGCCTTCTATCACCAGCACATCGGGTCTTGCTTGGGCCACTTGTTGGGACACATCTCGGGGCCTAGCTACGTCGCACACTACTGCGCCCGGCTTCAGGTCTTCGGGCTCGATAATTGGTGTGGCCGATCCGGTGACAGTTAGCACCACATCGGCCTTGTTAAGGGCTTGTTTCAGATCGGCGGCGACCCGCACAGCCAGCCCACTTTCGTGTAAAATCCGTCGGGACAAGTTCCCCAGCCGCTGGTTATTGCGGCTGGCTATCGTGAGATAGTTCACCTCCCGCGCCAAAATACGGGCACAGGCCGAGCCGATGGCGCCGTTGGCGCCCACCACCAGCACCTCCGCTTTTTTTAGGTCAAGGCCCATTTTGCCCGCCGCCAACCGGATCCCGGCCAAAGCCATACCCACAGTATAACTATTACCGGTGGTCACCGGAATATGCACGTTTTTGGCCACGGTAAGGCCCGCATCTCCCACCACGGCCGTAAATGCGCCTAGTCCTAACACCTGGGCTCCTAATCGTTCTGCCAGCTGGCCGGCTTGGATAATCCGTCTTATTACCTCTTCCTCCGGCAACGCCAGCATTTGCCTAGCGGTCAAGGGTACGTTGACAAACCAGCCTTCCGCCTCGGCGTAAGGCGACTTGACTCCGGTAATATGGGAGATTACAAACGGTGGTACCAAGCGGAATACTGTTTCCACAGCGCTGTCAGGGAACACGCCGAGCCAAGGATACTTTCGCAGAATATAGCTAACATCAAGTGGATGAATTAGAAAGACGAATTTGTTCATGGGATGCCTCCTGATCTTGGTTACCGTTATTCACTCAGCATTTGGATACGCGGCTTAAGATCCATTTTGTCCAGCAGTTCTTCATAATCGGTGCTGGTAAGTTCGGACCACGGCTTACCCGCCAAAGAAACCAGCACTGCTTCCATCACATTGGTACCAAAGGAACGGCCGTCTAGTTCCGGTGTAGTGGTGACTAGTGTTGTCGCTCCCCGGTTCTTGAGATCTTCTACATCGGCGGCTGTAACCGTATTGGTAATAATCGTCTTGCCCAGTATTTTAGGCGGCAGGTGCCGCTTGATAAACAAGAAATCGCCGGCGATGATGTCGTTTTCTAAGTAATAGCGGGAAAAACGGGAATCAACTTTTTGTTCTTCCTGCTTCTTACCGGTAGGATACAACATTGTAAACGGTAGCTTCACCACAATGGGCGCTATCAGAGCCGCGGCCAATTTCAGTTGGCCCAGGGAACGCAGGGGAACAGGAAGACCCAGAGCAAAAATGAGATCGCCGCAGGTTAGAATGCAGCCGGCCTGGGTCAGCCCCTCGGCCATACCCCAACGGTCCACCCCTGACACTAGCAGAGCTTTCTTGCCTTGCAGCGGTACCGTCTGGGAATCAGCCAAATAACGAATCACTCTACGCTCCAGCGTGCTTTTTAGCCCGCTGCCGTCCACAATAGGAGACTTGGTCACCGCCCGTGCCAGCCGCTGGGCATCCCGAATAGCGTAGCGTCGATCACCGGCTACTAAATACAAGTCTATGCCGCCCATACCAAAAGCATCCACTTTTCCGTCCAATTCTCTCAGCAGCTCTTCCGCTTTATTCAGATCGCCATCAGTTCCGATACGCTCGATTAGGAACTTTTCCCCAAGAAATTCCGCTTCCACTGAATGGTTCCGCTTGGAAGAGCCCAGACTTACACCTATCACATGTTTCATTGCTATTGCCCCCCATCTGTACCCACAGTAGCGGCCGTCTTGTCCGGTGCCTTGACTCTTCGAATCAGACAACGCAACTTTTCCGGCTCTATTTTACAGTCACCCTTGATGGGCGAACGACCGATTTCCACGCACACCACTTTTTTGTCTAACAGAGCTTCGGCCACCCGGACCCGCATATCGGAACCCAGAAAAATAACCACATCATAAGTCCGAAGTTCGGCTATAATATGCATCACTTCATTTAAGAGCTGGCTGCCGCTTTTTTCCTCGACAAAGCGCCAGCGCTCCTCATCAGTAAGGATCAGGGTATACTCAACGCCTTCTTCTTGCGCCACTGAAAGAAGTGCTTCCTTATCCCCTAACGGGAACCCCACCAGTGCCAACCGTGCACCGCGGTGGATCTCGCCCAAAGCCTCCAAACGCGAGACAAAAGAACGTTCGGTCCCCAAGCGCTGGGCTACTTCCAGCTGCGATACCCCGGCAGCCCTTAGCTCTAGGACTCGATCTACCACGTGATACAGTCGATCCCGGTCAACGACTTTATCCCCAATGCGAGCAAACTGTTCCACCCTTTCACCTCCGCTCTCATTATATGTGCACACTATTGTGTACAGAATGATTTTACCAAGGAGCCAAAAAAAAAGCAAGGGAGGGTTGTACGACCCTCCCTTTGCAATGTAGCTGACGCTTCGTCCCCAGCCGCTGTTTACGCCAACTTGAAACGAGCCACTGCCTGCTCTAAATTGTACGCCAGTTCGGTCAGCATTTGAGCCGCCGCGGCGATCTCTTCCATGGTAGCTGTCTGTTCTTGGGTGGCAGCAGCAATATTTTCCGTACCGGCACTGGTACTTTCGGCAATAACGCTGATATTTTTGGCTCCGCCCACCACTCGGTCGGTATTGGCCGCCATCTCTTCGGACGCCGCACTGACTTCTTGTATTTGTTCAGCTACTTGTCCCACAGCGGCAAAAATCTTCTCTAGGATCGCCTGGGCTGATTCCAGCAGTTGGCTGCCCGACGCCACTTCGGTGCTGCCGGCTTTCATGGTTTCTATGGCCCGCTCGGTATCGTGTTGGGTTCGATCTACCAACAGGGCAATTTGCTTGGCAGCCTGAGCCGCTTGCTCGGCCAATTTACGCACCTCGTCGGCCACCACCGCAAATCCCTTCCCTTGCTCACCGGCTCGGGCTGCTTCTATCGCTGCATTCAAGGCCAACAAATTGGTCTGATCGGCAATACCGGTGATAACTTCCACAATCTGACCTATTTCCGCCGAACGTTGTCCCAGTTCGGTAATTAGCTGCGACAGGCGTACCATAGACTGACTGACCACATTGTTTTGAGCAATGACATCTTTGATGGCCACACTGCCCTGTTCGGCCAACACGGCCGACTCCTGGGAAGACAGCGCCACTAATTGAGCATTGTTCGCTATCTGATCCATGGCTGCCGCCATTTGTTCTACTACCGCAGCCATGTCAGCCGTCTCTTGCACCTGCTGCCCTGCCCCTTCCGCCACTTCCTGAATACTGCTGGCTATCTGTTCGGTGGCCCGGGTGGTTTCTTCAGCACTGGTGGAGAGCTGCTCGGCATGATGGGTTACTGTAAGTACGCTTTCTCTCACACCGGCAATGATCTTCCCCAGTTCCCCCACCATAACTTGAAAGCTCCGGGCCAAATGAGCCACTTCATCTCGCCCTTTAGCCTGCACTTGGGTGGTAAGGTCCCCGGCCGAAATCCTGTCCGCGGCTGTGGCTAATCCCTTTAGAGAACGCACAGACTGCTTGGCTAGAATTGTACCTAGTATAATGCCGATAGCGGTTCCTAAGGCAACCAAGACTAAAGTTACCATCAGGGCTTTCTTGGCCGCAGTATTGGCATTTTGCCGGGCCTCATCCACCCGCCGCTCGTTAATACCTTGCAGAATATTGAAGTTGGCCCCTAGTCTTTTCTGGGTGGCATCCAAGTCCACTAACGCTATCTGAACGGCTTGGTTTTGGGCACCTTGATTATAGATCTCAAAAACTTCAGCTTGAACGTCATTGAGCGAACCGTGAATGTTTTCTACTTGATTCAACAGATTCTTCTCTTCTTTTTCCTTGGCCAACTCCATAGCCTTGTTAATTGCCTGTTTGACCTTATTGCCGTCCAGCTCCGCCCTAAGGGCATATTGCGCATCCCCAGTTAACAAAAAAGCTCGTTGAGCTGCCAATTGGGCCGTAACTTCAGTGTTGATTTCTTTAATCGCCAATAAGTACGGATGATCTTCGTCTACAATCAGCCGGTACTCAGCCATGACCCGTTGCATGCCTACGTATGTATAGGCTCCGATCCCCGCCATAATTGCCACCAAGACCAAGTATCCGGCTACAATTCTGGCAGCCAGACTGCTGTTTTTCTGCCCAGTTCTGGGTTTGGCCTTAGCAACCTTCTTCTGCTGCTTCATGGCTTCACTCTCCTCAGTAAATTCCGACTATTATTTTGCCAAATAAATAAACCCCTCAGCCACAGGTGCACTGAGGGGATCTGTGGCCGCCCATTGTTCCCATATTACTACTTTTTGCTGTCGGATATTGTTGAATTTTGTCGGCTTGCGTCCAACTGTTTCCAGGCTAAGGCTAGCAGATGGGGCCGCGCGTTCAAAGCGGGATTGTCCCAGACAGCTTCCAACAATTGTTGCCGCAGTGCCCCCAAAGCCGGGCCCGGCTCTACTCCCAGTTCTTCCATGAGCTCTTCGCTGCTAAGGGCCAGTTCGGCCGCTGTGAGCGGTAGACCTTCCGCTACTACTTGCCGATAAGCTGCCTCCAGATCGCCGATGCCGGCCTGCTGCGGATCGGCCCAAATAGCCAACCGATCGGCTTTAATCAGTTCAATCAACAAGCCGAAATTATCCCAGCCCACCTGGGCGGCCAAGCGCCTTACCGGAGGCAGCCCTTGAGGTTCACGCCAAAAAAACATATGATTCCCAACTAAGAGTGTAACTGTGTTCACTAGCTGCCGGTTGTAACAAAGCCGGCGGAGAATCGGGGGAATCGCTGCTGCCGATCGGGCCGCATGTCCGGGGAAGAATCTGCCGTAAGGGCCCTCACTGAATTCCCCAGCCTTACCCACGTCGTGCAGCAATCCGGCCAAGCGTACCGGTAGCTCAGGTGGGGTTAAGGAGCAAGTTCTAAGGTTATGGCCCAGAACATCTTCCCGGTGAAGACGGCCCTGCTTAACACCCTGTCCACACAGAAGTTCCGGCGCTATATACTCTAAGAGGCCGGTATCCACTAGCAACCAGAGGGCCGCAAAAACGCCTTCTCCCACTACCAGTTGAGCAAACTCCCGTCCGATTCGTTCTTTGGCTACACGCTGCAATCCGGCTGCCCCGGCACCTAAAGCCGCTAAGGTCTCGGCTTCAATAGTAAATTCAAGCTGCGACACAAACCGCACTGCTCGGAGAAGGCGCAACCCATCTTCACCAAAACGAGCAGCCGGATCCCCGACAGATCTGATTAGACCCTGCTTTAGATCTCTGCGGCCTCCCCAGGGATCCACCAGGGTGTCAGCCACCGGATCCCAAGCCATAGCATTAACGGTAAAATCGCGCCGGGCAAGATCGGCTTCCAGGTCGGAGGTGAATTCCACCTGCTCTGGATGACGCCCATCTGTATACCGGCCGTCGTAGCGAAACGTGGTCACTTCGATCGGATCAGGCAGCAGGACAGTCACTGTGCCGAAAGGCAAACCGGTGGGAACCACACGGCGAAATAGCCGCCCCACGGTCTCCGGTGACGCTGCGGTGGCGATATCGAAATCCTGGGGTTCTTTCCCCAGCAACAGATCCCGCACACAGCCACCCACCAAATAAGACGGGTAGCCTGCCTGCTGCAAAGTTGTAATACACTGGAGAACTGTCTCCGGTACCATATCTATCCCCTCTTGTGTTAGCTCCATGGATCCAACGGAAAAGCGCTGAGCACGCGCCGCAAGGTGCCCTGTACCACTTCGCTGTCATCATGACGCATGCCGATTTTTAAGCCCCGTAAAGTTAGGTATTCCGGCTCGGCTCCTAAATCCAATTCCTGGGTCAAGCGGGACAAGGTGCGGCTGCGGGCCCGCTCCAACGCTACCGGCAAAGTCTGCCCTTCATTTAGCAAGTGGGAGAGCTCTTGCCCCAAGTAAAAATGCGCCAAGGAAGTCATGGGATTACCACAGTAGCCGCTGCGGGTCTGCCCCAAAATCTCTGGCAGCTTGAAATGCAGCCCCCACGAGATCGAATCCTTGAGTTCCGCCGCTTCCGCGCGCATGGCCCAGGCCAGATTCTTGATGGTGCACAAGCCATACTCCTGTAAAGCCCGAATAATGGAATGCTCCAAGGTATGGGCTTTTTCGGGAGTAATAATGCCCCCCAGTTGTCCTTGGATCTGAACTTCATTACCCTGGTAATCGCTGCCATAAATGGTCACCGTTATATCCTTTTTAGACCGCGGTTCCGTGTACCCGCCCTGTACTTGCCAACCGGCACCGGAGATAACGGGTTGACCGCGGCTGCGTAACAGCTCCAAGTCTAAGGTGTCAACGGATTCGGCCATAATAAATCCGCTTTCCCCTACAAAGCGCCGGGCCCAGGCATGATTAAGACCACTTAACTGGGCGATCAACACTTCATTGGTGTTCCAGGTAACAGGATTTACCGCTTGTCCGTGACTCAAATCCTCGATCCGGACCAACATGCCCGCCGGATAAAGCGCCTGCCCGTCCCTGGTAAGAGGCACCAAGAACGCCGTGGCCTCCACACCTAAGCAGCTAAGCGTACGTAACGAAAATTCATCCAAGAACAAGCCTTGGATCGTGCCCCCCGGGCGGGGGAAAACCCCATTGGCGACCGGTAAGGCTAAGGCGTTCATTGTGCTCTACCCCCTCCAACCCAAAAATACGACTCAAGTAGCTGTTTTACCGTCTCCACTTCAGTGGTCTCCATGATCTCGGCCCGAAGCCGAGCCGCCCCTGGCAGTCCCTTTAGATACCAGGCTAGATGCTTACGCATTTGTACCAAACCTTGGCGCTCACCTTTTTCGGCCACAGCCAACTCCAAATGCCTCCGAGCCAACGCCAACCGTTCTTCTAGCCCAGGTTCCGCCGGCATAATTCCGGTAGTCAAATACGTCACCGTTCGCCCAATGAGCCACGGATTACCCAGCATTCCCCTGGCCAACATAACGGCATCAGCGCCGGTCACTGTCAGCATATTCTTAGCCGCCTCCGGCGTAAATACATCGCCATTGCCGATTACCGGTACCTGCACAGCTTCTTTAACCTGTCTGATCTCATCCCAGTTAGCCTGACCCCGGTAGAACTGTGACCTGGTCCTAGCATGGACTGTAATGCCAGCCGCGCCGGCAGCTGCCAGTTGCTTTGCTACCTCCACGGCATTCTTATGCTCTTCGTCCCAACCAAGGCGAATCTTAGCCAATACAGGCAGATTAACCGCTTCGCTCACCGCCTGCATAATAGCAGCCGCGAGATGCGGCTTCCTCAGCAGGGCCGCTCCTTCTCCGTTGTTCACAACTTTCGGCGCCGGACAGCCCATATTAATGTCAATGGCGGCCGGTCTTAGCTGGGCTATCTTCTGTGCCGCCTGGGCCATGAGATCCGGCTCTTTCCCAAACAGTTGTACCACTATTTGCTGTTCATCGACTGCCGGCTCAACCATCTGCCAGGTGCGACGGTTATCATAAAGCAAGGCCTGAGCACTGATCATCTCGGTCCAGACCAGTGCCGGACCCTGTTCCCAGGCCAGCCGGCGAAAGACAACGTCGGTTACCCCGGCCATAGGGCCCACTACCACTGGGTTCGTTAGCAACTCCACCAGCTTACCTACCCTCCCAGATGAGGAACAAGCCCCTCTAGGGGGCTTGCTGTCTTCCCTCGCTTATGCCCGGTACTGCCGCTGGCGTTCGTAGATTAGCCGCAGACCGGTCAAAGTAAGATCCAAATCAACCTTGTCGATAGTCTCCGACTGCACCGCCACTAGCGGTGCCAGCCCCCCGGTGGCCACAGCCAAAGCCTCGGCCTTAAGCTCCGCCCGGATGCGCCGCACCAGAGCATCTACCTGCCCAGCAAACCCGTAGACAATGCCCGCCTGCATACTGGCCACAGTATTCTTCCCGATGGCCCTACCCGGATCCACCAAGTCAATCCGGGGTAGCTTGGCGGCTTTTCTAAATAACGCTTCGGTAGCTGTAAGTATGCCGGGGGAAATAGCTCCGCCCAAATACTCCCCTTGGGCCGAAACCACATCAAAGGTAGTAGCAGTGCCAAAATCCACCACAACACACGGGCCGCCGTAAAGATAATAAGCTGCCGCCGCGTTAACCACCCGGTCGGCACCTACCTCCAGCGGATTATCATAAAGCACGGTAATGCCAGCATCCATCCCGGGGTGAATCATTACCGGCTCACAGTCGAAATAGCGGCGAGACAGTTTCTCTAAAATACAAGTGAGTGGAGGTACCACCGACGCGATGACTACCCCTTCCACATCCTCAGGATCTAACGCTGCAATCGTAAACAGTTGATACAGAAACAACCCGTACTCGTCTTCTGTTTTCGACCGGTCGGTACCGAGTCGCCACCGGGTCAAAATCTCCGCTCCGGACAAGACTCCAGCTGTCACATGGGTATTCCCCACATCTAAGGCCAACAGCAGCTTCATAATTACCTCCTACTGGAGCCCGGCTTTCGCCCGAGCTTTGCTTTCAAAGCGCTCTGTGTTGATGATAAAGCGTTCGTGCGAGCCCTGGCCCACCTTCTCCTGGTCATCGTAGGCTTCCACGGTAAAGACCAAGCGCCGACCTTCGATCTCTTTGAGCACTGCCCGCGCCGTAACCTTCATACCCACCGGAGTGGCCGCTAAATGACTAATATCAACTCGGGTCCCGACTGTTGTCCAGCCAGCCGGCAAACCTGGCTGGACCGTATCCTTGGCTGCCCCTTCCATCAAAGCTACCAGCATTGGGGTGGCCAGCACGGCCACCCCACCACTACCTAAACTCTCGGCCGTATGCTCAGGTCTTACTTCCGCTGTCATCTCCCCGGCAAGCCCTAGCTCAAGTTTAAACTCCACTGGGTTCTCTCCTTTCAGGCCTGCTGTGGTGCCGCCGGAAACGAAATCCTAAGTTCGGCCATTTTTGTTTGTTGTTTCGGTGGTTCCTTATTCTCTTTCGCTGCCGCTTCAGTCCCAACGCTCATGAGAGCCATGAATTCTTCTGCTTCCAGGGTTTCATTTTCCAGCAAAGCAGCCGCCACTTTATCCAGTCGATCCCGATTTTCCGTCAACAAACTGGCTGCTTTATTATAGCAGACATCAACAAAATGACGGACTTCGCGATCGATGGCCGAAGCCACTTCTTCACTGTAGTTACGATCGCGGGCAATATCCCGGCCTAAGAACACTTCCTCTTGCTTATGGCCAAAGGTAAGCGGACCCAGTTCTTCGCTCATACCATATTCGGTAATCATCTTGCGGATAACGCTGGTAGCCCGTTCCAGGTCATTCTGGGCTCCGGTGCTGATTTCTTCCAGGGCCAGCTCCTCCGCCACCCGGCCGCCCAGTAGCTGTGTTACCCGGTCAAACAGCTCCGACCGGGTTAGATAATACCGGTCTTCTTTCGGCAGGCTGAGGGTATAACCACCGGCCCGGCCGCGGGGAATGATTGATACCTTGTGCACTGGATCGGCATGGGGCAGTAGATACCCTAACACCGCATGGCCTGCTTCATGATAGGCCACCAACCGCTTTTCCCGTTCGGAAATCACCCGGCTGCGCCGCTCGGGACCGGCAATAACTCGGTCGATCGCTTCTTCCAATTCATCCATGCCAATACGTCTCTTATTGCGGCGAGCCGCCAAAATAGCCGCTTCGTTCAGCATATTGGCCAAGTCAGCCCCGGTGAAACCCGGGGTCCGGCGCGCCAACACAGCTAAATCTACATTCTTCTCCAGGGGCTTGTTTACGGCGTGAACCTTGAGTATGGCTTCCCGGCCCCTAACGTCCGGCTGATCCAAAATCACCTGCCGGTCAAACCGGCCCGGTCTGAGCAGTGCCGGATCCAGCACATCGGGACGGTTAGTAGCCGCCAGCACAATGACACCCTCGTTCACCCCGAAGCCATCCATCTCTACCAGTAGCTGGTTTAACGTCTGCTCGCGCTCATCATGGCCGCCGCCCAGGCCAGCCCCGCGCTGACGCCCCACGGCATCAATCTCGTCTACGAATACCAAGCAAGGAGCGTTTTTCTTTGCTTGCTCAAACAGATCGCGTACGCGAGCAGCGCCCACACCAACGAACATTTCCACAAAATCGGAACCGCTGATACTAAAGAAAGGTACACCGGCTTCACCGGCCACTGCTTTACCAAGCAGCGTTTTGCCGGTACCCGGTGGACCCACCAGCAGCACTCCCTTAGGAATCCGAGCCCCCAGATCTAGAAACTTTTTCGGCTCTTTTAGAAACTGAACAATTTCCTGTAATTCTTCCTTAGCTTCTTCGGCCCCGGCCACATCAGCAAAAGTAATTCGGGTTTTATCGTCTGGGGTGTACAGGCGCGCCCGGCTGCGTCCAAAGGACATAACCCGGCTGCCGCCGCCCTGGGTCTGCTGCATAATGAACATCCACACGCCCACCAGCAGAACAATCGGGAGCAATGTCGACAGCAGCGTAGACCACCACGGCGGCCCCTGCACCGGCTTATACTGTATCTCAACCTGTTTATTCTCTAACCTTTCTTCTAACCGGGCGAGGTCACCTAAAAAGGGCATGCTAAATTGGGTGCCATCTTTCAGCACCCCTTCCACTTTAGTACTGGAAATAACAACTGCTGTCACCTCGTCCTTTTCCAGCAGAGCCAAAAATTGAGTATAATTTAATTCCTTTTCTTGCGGAGCAGAAGTAGAAAAGTAGTTAATAACGGAAAGGGCTACAATGATCAGCAGCAAGTAGAGGCTCATGCTACGGAAAACACGATTCAAGTCAGGCCCTCCTCTCAAATCGGCCTCAGAGTATCGGCTGGGCCAACTCAACCGATACTAGTTAATTGTAGCATATTTTAATAGGGTGGGCAACAAAACAAAAACAGCGCGTCAGATCAGGGTTTGAGCACGGCAATGTAAGGTAAGTTGCGATAACGTTCATTAAAATCCAAGCCATAGCCAACAACAAAGTAATCCGAGATCTGAAAGCCCACGTAGTCCACCGGCACATCCACCAAGCGGCGCGAAGGTTTATCTAACAGAGTACAGATCCCCAAGCTGGCCGGATGACGGTTCTGCAAATGGCGATACAGGTAATCAAGAGTGAGGCCGGTATCGATAATGTCCTCCACAATGAGTACATGCTTGTCCTCTAAGCTCTCATCCAAATCCTTCAGAATCCGGACTACGCCGGAGGATTCCGTGGAAGAACCATAGCTGGACACAGCCATAAAGTCGAAGGTTACCGGCAGCTTGATCTGTTGAGCCAACTCACTGAGAAAAACCACTGCCCCTTTCAGCACCCCGACCAACAACAGTGACTTGCCTTGGTAATCACGAGAAATCTCTGCGCCTAGTTCCTGCACCCTTTTCTTTAAGGTGGCCTCGTCCACTAAGACTTCACTTATGGTGCTCATGCAGGTCAATAATCTCCTTCCTCTCTTTGTCCTCGGGTTGACCTTCTTACTTGGACAAAAAGCCTTCTGCTAGTCTTGTCCCGAACAACAAAACGGGCATCTACCCTTAGCCCGGCAACCCAGATAATGTCCGTGGAATTAGTAAGGAGAAGTACTCTGTCCCGCTCCTGACGAGGGATCTTGCAGTCGATGAAAAAATCGCTTAGCTTCTTGCGACCACCTACGCCCTGCGGATAAAACCAATCTCCTTCTCGGCGGTTACGGGCATAAAGACTGTACCCCGTCTCATTATAGTCAAAAACTCCGGTTGCCACAAGAGAATCCGACGAAATCTCGGCCAGCTTCGTATCAACTGCAACGTGGACATCAAGGCCCAGTTCCGGGATAGTTGTCACTCCGGGAACAGCCAGGGGACGGCAAAAAGCCGGTATGGACTCCCTGGCCGGCCTGCCTAGCGTCAAGATAATTTCGTTGTACGTACGCTGGGCCTGTACCTCACGGGGCAAATGGAGTACATTGCCCACCGGAGCTGAATTTAGAGCCAGCAAAGACTCTGTATGCTCAAAGCTGAGATTGCGGTCGTCCCCGACCACCACGGCAAAAGCACGGCGTAACACGCGGCGTTTAATGGCCAGCGGCAGTTGATTTAACTGAGCTGAGTTCACCCGAACCCCTTGCTGGAGAGTCTGCAGTACCTGCCGGCAGGCCCGCTCCGTTACCCCGGCTAAATACCGGTCCTCTTCTTGCCAGACGGCCGCCGACTGAGCCAATACTTTCTTTATATTGGGGTTAGCCTGGTCTCGCAGCCACGGAAGCAATTGGTAGCGAATCCGATTTCTAAGATAAGCCGGATCGATATTATAAGGATCATGCCGGGGAACCAAGCCAAAAGACGCGCTGCAGGCCTCTGTTTCTCTTCTGGTTACTTGAAGTAGCGGCCGGATCACCCAGCCATAGGCCGTCCGTCTTTTCGGCCGAATACCGGCAATGCCGGCTAAGCCGGCGCCACGAATAAGGTGCAGCAATACCGTTTCCGCTTGATCATCTTGAGTTTGGCCCACAGCCACTTTAGTAGCGCCCAGCTCTTGGGCCAGCTCCCGATAAAACCGATAGCGGGCTACCCGACCCGCTTGTTCCACCGTTAGACCTTGCCGCTCAATCAGCGCCGGTACATCAGTGTCTCGCCGAAAAAAAGGCACCTCTAAGCGAGCCGAAAGCTCCTGCACCCAGTTGGCATCCGCCTCGGCCTGTTCGCCCCGCATGAGATGATTCAAGTGGGCCACATAAAGCTGCAAATCATATTCCGGCGCTAATTCCTTTAGTGCCAGCAGCATGGCCGTAGAATCGGCCCCGCCGGATACCGCCACAATTACCTTGTCCCTCGGGGCCAATAAATCATATCGCTCGCACGTAGAGCGTACCTTTCTGACAAACTCATCCATAAAATCATCACCCTCAACCTACTTCGGAAATCCGCTACGGAACGAAACCGGGCTTGTTCCCTACATGCGCTCAGCATGGACCTCGGTAATACAAGGGAATGACCCCTGTGTCATTCCGCATAATTGGAGGTTGCCAGGGAACGTGCTGGTATGACGTCATAACGATATTCTCCCCACTTGCTATTATTTCCTGCTAAACCAAAACCTAACATCCCCCCTGGAATTCAGACCAAAAAAATAACCCCGTCCCCGGAGTTAAATCGGCATAAACTACTTGCTTAACACTCAGCCGCTGCCGCCCCTAAGCCGCCTCTACACTCACCGCCAACACAGTCATATCATCGCGTACGCCGCCGGCTCGCCGCTCAGCCAGAGCCAAAATACTCAGCGCCAGCTCTTTTGGTTCTTCACGGCTCTGTTTCACATAGTTCAGCAGCCAATCGATCCCAGCGGCACGTTCATCGCCACATTCCAAGACCCCGTCACTGATCATCACCAGCATATCCCCGCTGCGCAAATTTTTCTTAACCACCGCCGGCGTTACCACCGGCAAGATGCCCAGCGGCGGTGACCCCGGGTTGATCACGGTTACGGTGCGACCCCGCTTTAACAACGTGGGACAAGACCCCACCTTGATGAATTCCGCCGTCGCCGTGTACGGATCCACCAGCGCCAAGTCCAAGGTGGCAAAACATTCCTCAGTGGACCGCAGTCCCAACACCGAATTCAACGTCTGCAGCACCACATCCTTACCTAAGCCCGCTGTAAGCAAGCGCTCCACCAACCGCACTGCCGTCTGGCTCTCGGCCGCCGCCTTAGGTCCACTGCCCATACCGTCACTTAAGATCAGCCCTTGCCGTCCATCGGGCAGCTCCACGGCACTAAACGAGTCCCCGGATACATCGCCGGTTTGTTTGGGCCGGCTGTAACCGGCCGCTATCAATCGATATCTGGGGGCCGGCCCTGCTCGCAGGGCACAGCCTTCCTTAGCGTCGCCTAACCGACAACTGTCAATTTCTACCTTCATCGGTTGCCCTACAGCTCGTCCCAGTGCCGCCGCCAACAGCGGGCCGCACTCTCGTCCCCCGGGGCAATCCAAATCCCGCACTACAATTTCTACTTTTCCGCCCAGGCCCTGCCACACCTCCACTGCTCCGGCTGCCAAGTGGTACCGAACCAGCTCCTCCTGAATTGCCGCGGTCACATCCGCTAGGGCCCTGACATCTATTCTCAGTTCTCCGGCCAGATTATCCATCACTTCTGCCATCCCAGCCAGTTGTGCTGCCACCACTTCCCGTTCTTCGTCCAGCCGTTGCTTCCACTGCATGTTGATTCTATATGTATCAAACAAATTATTAATGGCGCTCAGAAGTTCCGGCAGTCGTTGGCACTGATGCCGTATTCCCGGTGGAATGTCTTCCTTTACCAAACCACCGTGAACCTCCGCCAGGGATAATAATTCAAACGTGTTCTGGTAAGTCTTGAAAAACTCGTTCTCCCAACACGAACTATACCAGCGACAATCTTCGCATACCCGGGCCGCCAAAGCAGCGAGCAGACTATTCAATCTGTTTTCATCCTTGGTTCGAGCCGTAGCTACAATCTCCTGAAATGCTGCCGACAGCTCGCGCATCACCGCCCCCACCTCGGCTAAGCGTCCACTGGCGGCCTGTCGCAATCGTCCCTCATAGTTCTCCTGCCGTCCTTGCTGCTCTCTGGTACCGGGGACCAAACTGGCCGCTTCCCGGATCCAACCCCCGGGAGTAAGAGCAAACAGTATCAGCGCTACCGCCGGAGACAACAAGCGCCCCCAAGTAAGCTTATCCGGTAACAGATAAAGTGACAGGGCCAGCTCCCCTAATACATAGCCCAGGGCCGCTCCCAGCTTGCCCGCTTCCCGCAGAAGCCCAGCCAACAACCCGGCAAAACCAAGAATACTGATCTGTTCCGCCGCGGCCGTACCGGTAACCACCGCCACTGTAGCCACCAACACCCCTACCGCTGCCCCCACGGTACCGCCGCCGGCCAGGGCCAACAACACCCCTAAATACCGGCCCAAAATTTCGCCCGGAACCAGCAGTTCGCCGGGAAAACCGGCCGTCCCGGCCAACGCTACCGCCACCACCAACCCCAAGGACATTAGCTGCTCATTGCTGAACACAGTACCGGGCTGATAATCTAAGGCCAACGGCAACCCGTGGGCAAAGATCATACTGCTCACCGCCGCCAACAACGCTTCAAAGGCCACCAAACCCAAATCGTACCACGTGCCCCGGCCGGCCCAAACTGTCAATCCCCGCACCAGTAGCAACGCCGCTGTCAAAGCAAAAGCCTTTCTCCCCGGCGTCGCCCACGAAGCTTCGGCCCGGGCAGATCCCAGAGCCAACAGTGCCAGCACCATGGCATACGGCAAGGTTTGGCCGAACCCGACAGTGGTAACCAGACCAGCCACTATCGCTCCGGCAATGAGTCCGGTAGTCAACCTAGATTGCGGCAATACAGCGGCAAACAGCGCCGGCCCAAACGGCACCACTCCATACAGCAAATTGGCCCGGCCCACCAAAAAACAGCCGAAGACAAGAATTAAGTTGCTCCTGATGTCTTTCGAGAAACCTGTTTCCAGGCTCCACGACTTCCGGACCGGACGCACCGGGTAAGGGCACAAGCGCTTATATGCTTCTCTGTCCACAGACACAAGCACAACCTCCTTGCCTTCCCCAAGTTGCAGGTAAATAGTGGCAAGGATAATTGTAGCACAGGCCTATGGAAAAACTTGTCATTTAATCTGCTTAACTGCTATACCGGCTTGATTAATTTAGTAAATAGCATATGTTTCATTGTTACCTCCCCGGCTGCCTTGTATCCAATCTTTCGGTACAACCGATAAGCCCCCAAGTTACCATGTTCTACCAGCAACGATGTCTTCTCAAAACCGTTCTTTTTCGCTTTCCTATGAACATGTTTAAGTAGCGCCGTGCCTAGGCCTTGTCCCCTAAATCTCGGGTTCACAGCCAATGCATCTAAGTAGTACTCGTCTGCTTCCGCTTCCTTCGCTTGTAGCAAAGGAAGTACGTTCTGTTGGATCAGCTTAGGTAAACCTTCATAGTACCGGCGCAAAAAACGAAATGTGGGTTTGTTGGCGGCTTCCAGGATCCGGCCGGAATAAGAAACCGCCATCCCACCCACTGCCCCATCCAGCTCGACCACATCGATAAAAGAATAACCAATCCGCGTGCCTTCGCACTCTATTAGCTGCACAAGCAAGTCCTGAACCGCATCGTTGTGGGGTGAATTAGCTAGTTCAGCGGCAATATCGCCCACCGCCGCCTGAACCAGCGGAGCTATTTCTGCTGCTTCGTCCCGATAAGCTTGTCTGATTTGCAATGATATTCCTCCGCATTGTTATAGTAACATCAATTATTATACCATATGTTTGCCACTG